>JAJFJE010000081.1 GCA_021774355.1 Alphaproteobacteria bacterium | reverse complement strand
GGGCGCAACGGGCCGCAATGGCGGTCTTGTCGCCGGCGCCGTCGACGATCAGCGTCTGTTCCATCTCCACCCGGACCGAGCCGGCCAGGCCGAGCATGGCCAGCGTGACATTCTCCAGCTTGGTGCCGAGATCCTCGCTGATCACCGCGCCGCCGGTGACGACGGCCATATCCTCCAGCATGGCCTTGCGGCGATCGCCGAAGCCCGGCGCCTTGACGGCGACCACCTTCAGGCCGCCGCGCAGGCTGTTCACCACCAGGGTCGCCAGCGCCTCGCCGGCGATATCCTCGGCGACCACCAGCAGGGGCCGACCGCTCTGGGCCACCCGTTCGAGCAGCGGCAGCAGGGCCTGGATGCCGGGCAGTTTCTGCTCGTGCAGCAGAATATAGGGCTGCGCGAAGACCACCGTCATCTTCTCCGCATCGGTGACGAAATAAGGCGAGACATAGCCCCGGTCGAAGCTCATGCCGTCGACCGTGTCGAGGGTGGTTTCGCGGGACTTGCCTTCCTCGACCGTGATCACGCCCTCCTTGCCAACCTTTTCCATGGCGCTGGCCAGCAGGTCGCCGATCTCGCGATCATCATTGGCCGAAATCCGGCCGACCTGGGCAATCTCGGCGCTGGTCGAAACCGCGCGGGAGAGGCGCGCAATCTCGCTCACGGCGGCAGCTGTCGCCATGTCGATGCCGCGCTTCAGCTCCATCGGATCGAGCCCGGCCGCGACTGCCCGCACCCCGTCGCGCAGGATCGCCTGGGCGAGCACGGTCGCGGTGGTGGTGCCATCGCCGGCAAGGTCGCTGCTGCGGGTCGCGACCTGCTTCACCATTTGGGCGCCCATGTTCTCGAAGCGGTCGGCGAGGTCTATTTCGCGGGCCACCGTAACGCCGTCCTTGGTGATGCGCGGCGGACCATAGCTTCGGGCGATGACCACGTTTCGTCCCTTCGGCCCCAGGGTCACCTTCACCGCATCCGCAAGGGCATCGACCCCGCGCAGCAGGCGGGCACGGGCATCGCCGTCGAATGTGATGTTCTTGGCAGCCATAATCGATCTCCGATGGTCGGGTGGTTTGTTTCAGCGACCGACCGAAGGACCGGGCGTCTGCGGGCAAGGCCCCTTAACGGGGAAAACGAATCATGCGGCCATTGGCTTCGTCCCAGACAACAAAGCGCGAGGCGCCGAGCGACCGCAGGAAGGTGAGCGGCGGCGCCAGTTCGGTCACCGGGACCAGGGCGTCATGGGCCGCCCGCAGGCGATAATTGGGAATCAGCGTGTTCAGGTGGTGGATGTGGTGAAAGCCGATATGGCCGGTCACCCAGTCGAAGAACCGCGGCAGCTGCAGATAGGAGCTGCCCTTGAGGGCCGCGGTCGTCGCGTCCCAGTCGGCGTGGCGGCGCCAGACCACATGCTCGAAGCGATGCTGCGACGAGAACAGCCAGACGCCAACCAGGGCGGCCATGGCAATCACCGGCACCTGCACGGCGACAACGGTGCCGAAACCGAAGGCAAAGCCGAGCCCGACCAGCAGCACCAGCAGGGCGAGATTGGTCAGATAGACGCTGCGCCGTTCCCGTCGCCAGTGCGCCGGCGTATCGAAGGCAAAGCGGTAGACGACAAGGAAGACCAGCGGCGGCAGCACGAGCAGGGTCAGAACGGGGTGCTGCATCAGGCGATAGCGCCACCGGCCCCAGGGCGACAGGGCCTGATACTCGTCGAGGGTGATGCAGACGGAATAGAGATCGACGCCGCTGTCGCGGCGGTCGAGGTCGTTCCAGACCGCGTGATGGCCGGCATGCTGGCGCCGCCAGTGGAGATAGGGTGTGAAGGTCGCCAGGCTGCACAGGTGGCCGATCGCGTCATTGCCGCCGGCGCTCGGCATGAAGGCGCCGTGTCCGCAATCGTGCTGGATGATGAACAGCTTCACCACCATGCCCGCCGCCGGAACGGCCAGCGCCAGGGTCAGCCAGTAGGAGATGCCGAAACTGGCATAGAGTGCCGCTTCGAAGACCAGGAACAGCGCCAGGGTGGTGCCCAGTTGAACCAGGCTGCGCCAGACGATGGGACGCCGGTAGTCGATCAGGGCGGCGCGAACCCGGCCAATCTCGGAATTGGCGGCGGTCATGGGCATGTCCAATTTCTTGTTTTCAGCGCGAGCATCACGTCGGCCTCCGTGTCAGGCCCTGAAAATGGGCACAAGGGTGGAATTTAATGTGATTGGAATATGGGGATTAATTTTGCCTTTGCTTCATTTTTATTCGGAATTCCGAAGATATTTTATTATTCACTATTTAAGACCTGCCTCGGGGTGCGGGTGAGCACTGTTTCCGGCTCACCCTCCGGCGGATCAGGCCGTGCCGCGACCCCGCCTGTCATCCGCCCGAGGCGAGAGGTCCTGGCCGTGCGATCCGAACGCCGATCCGGGCTTGCAGCGGTTCGCCGGGCTGGTGCTCCCCGGCCCCGTCCCGCCTTCGCCGCCCAGCCCCCACCCCTGGGCCGAGACCCGGGGACGCCGACCCGGGGACATCTGAATCAAAGCGCCTGAAGGCCGGCGCAAACCCCCATGGCTGTTGTTCCGACGCCGGAGGACGAGGCCGAGCGAGCGGACAGGGTTCCCCGACGGGCGATGGGGCCCGCCCCCTGCGCGACCCAGGCCCGCCGAATCCGATGGTCCGGGAGATCCCGCCGCAAAGTGGTCGGTGCCGCTGACCGATTCAAATAAACACGGCGATAAGATAAGACACTTTCAATTTTTTATTTTAATTAATAATAAAGCGTTTCATAAGAACAAATATTGGAACCTTACGCTTTTGATGGGGTTTTAAGACGATAACTATTGAAAGTCATGTCATGAAAAACGCTTTAGTTATTGGCCTTGCCGCGGCGCTCTTGACACCCGTTGCCGTCGAAGCGCGGGACCTCAACACGCCCCGATATCCCACGCACCAGCAGCAGACCGGCGGCGCCGGCGATCACGCCCAGGCGGACAAGGGCCGCGGCCCTGGGGACGTGCACAACCGCGACCAGCAGGCCAAGAGCCATCGCGGGCGCAAGGATGCCGAACAGGCTCGGGATCGCGCCACCCACACCCGGCAACAGGCCGAGCACGCGAAGGACGCCCGGGAGCGGACCCGCGCAAACCGTCAGGAGGCGCGCAAGCACTTTCGGATGGAAGACAGCCACCGGGCGGCGGCGCGCCGCTGGTACGCCACCCATGGCAACTGGTATCGCCCGGTGCCCCGCGCCGTAACCGGCCGGTTGGCCCGGGACAGCTATCTCCCCCGAGGTTACTACCGGCCCGCACCCTACCAGCTGATCCGGGTCCTGCCGCGTGCCCCCCATGGTTACGACTATTACGCGGTTGGTTCTGATGTCGTTCTCGCCGCCATCGCCACGGGCCTGATTCTCGAGATCGTCCGCTAGAGGACTGGCGAAAGAACCTTCATGCCGCCATCGCGACGGGTGCAACGCCGGTCCCGCTTCCCGCGGCGCCGGCGTTCGTCATTAGCCAGAACCGGCACCGAAGATGAGTAGTTTCCGGCACTGCCACAGGCCGCATCACCCGCTATGATCCCGCCATGCCCAAATTATCTGCCGTCCTGGCGAGATGGGCGTAGGCCGTTCCCATTATGGGGTCGGGCGGCTCCGGGCTGGAGCGCAGAAAGTTACAGACATGACGGGAATGCCTGATGCAGGCGACGCGCCGACACCCCGGGATGCGCTTCGGACAAGCGCTGGGGTCCGGCCGGCGGACGCCTCATGGAGCGCGGAGATCATTGCCCTGAGCGGCCCATTAAGGGCCTTTGCTCTACAGCTCTGCCGGGATTCCAGCATGGCCGACGACATGATCCAGGACACGTTCATCAAGGCCTGGATCGGCCGGACAAAATTCAAGCCCGGCAGCAATCTCAAAGCATGGCTCTTCACCATTCTGCGAAACAATTTCTATTCCACCCTGCGTCGCGGCCGATGGGAAACCGAAGATGTCGATGGCGTCATTGCCGGCGCGCAAGTCACCGAGCCCAATCAGGAATGGGCCCTGACCTCACGGTTGCTCGAGCACGCGCTGGACAAGCTGCCGCGGCAGCAACGGCAGGCCGTTATCCTGGTCGGCGGCGCCGGCTATTCCTATGACGATGTCGCCGCCGCCATTGGCTGCCCCATCGGCACGATCAAGAGCCGGGTCTCTCGAGGCCGGAGTCGGCTATCGGAGCTTATGGAGTGACCGGCGCACCCGCCCCCGCGGCCCGTCCGGTCCGGGATGAGGCGCAACCCGGCAGGTCAGCCGCGCGGCTCGTGCAGGCCCGGCGCATCGCCGGGCGACCCGCATTCCGGTCTGCCGTCCGACAAGCCATCAATTCAACAGGACCGGGCCGTGGCGGAATGACGGTCAGGCGGCCATCGCCCTTTATCAAGGCTGCCTCACCCAGACGACAAAAGCGACCGTGACAGGGTGATGCGGGACCCGCTGAAATCAACTTTGGAAAAGGAGACCACTCATGGAGGCCGCGGACGTTTTAGCGCTGAAGCGCGCCGGGTTAAGCGCGTTTCTTGTTTCTGATATCGGCACGGAGCCGAATGGCATGACCCTGACCCTGTTGTCGTGTTTTGCCCGGCGGGGCGACGACCCGTGGCGCGAAGCGGGCCTGCTGGCGCGCATGTCCCGACCACAAGCCGTCAGATGCCTGGCCGATTTTCTCGCCGCCGTGCCCGCGACGGTACGGGCCTTCCCCGATCTGACAATGATCGCCAGCCGCCTGGTCGCCCTGCTGCCGCGCGACGCCACGCAATAGCCTGGCCACGGCGCCCTGCGCCAAGGCCCATCTCATCGCGGTCCTGGCACCCCGGCGGCCGCGCATCATTATGCGCCGATCAGTTCGCGGGATTTCTGCCCCGGCCATCCCCGAGCGCCGACCGGCTCGGTCCAACAGATGGACCGACCGCGACGACGACTGCGCCCAATCGCCTGAGCGAAGGCCGCTCTTCGGCAGCGGCGATCCGGTCGCCGCGTCGGGCCGCGGCATAGGTATTAACCGACCCTCGCGCGGCGATCCGGATCGCCGCACCATCCGTCGGTTCGATCGATATTGAGCCGATCATTGGGCGCTGCGTCCCGACCGGTTGACCGTGAAAGGACAAGTCCATGCGGATTACAGGCAATCAGGCTCAAAATGAGAGTCCTGCGCCAGACTTCGTCGCCACGAAATCATCCATTTTTCAGTCTGTGGTTTGGGCAGGTCCTGGAAATATTGCGATAACCTGGCCGGAATACCTGGTGGACGCGTTCCAGCGCACCGTTCTGTTCCTCGACCTGTTGCGCCAACGCGGTGACGAAGAAATCGAGATCACCGCCCGGCCGATGGCAACCGTGCTGAGCTTCGGCCACGAAGTGCTGGTGGACGGTCGCTCCCTTCCCCGGCCGATCAACTACACCCTGTCGCGCATCGTCCCCCCCCCCAAGGGGTCGCAATCGATCTGCGGAAGCGGCCGGTCGTCGTGGTCGACCCGCGAGCCGGCCAAGGGCCGGGTGTCGGCGGCCTCAAGGCGGAAAGCGAGGTCGGCGACGCGCTCAATGCGGGACATCCCGTGTACTTTATCGGCTTCGGCGCGACGCCGATGCCGGGCCAGCAGTTCCTTGACGTCGTCGAGGGACAGGTGAGCTTTTTCGAGCACGTGGTCGAACGTCATCCGGAGGCACCGCGTCCCTTCGCCATTGGCAACTGCCAGGCCGGCTATCAGACCCTTATGGTCGCGATCTTGCGTCCCGATCTGTTTGGCCCCTGCCTGGTCGCGGGCTCGCCGATGTCCTATTGGCAGGGCGTCCATGGGAAAAATCCGATGCGCTATGCCGGTGGCCTGCTCGGCGGCAGTTGGCTCACCGCCATGGCCAGCGATCTCGGCAAGGGAAAGATCGACGGCACAGGATTGATCCTGAACTTCGACATCCTGAACCCGGCAAACTGGCTCTGGGGCAAACAATACGAGGTCTACACGCATGTCGACACAGATGCGGAGCGCTACCTCAAGTTCGAGAAGTGGTGGGGCTACTTCATTCAACTCAACGGCGACGAACTGCAATTCTTGGTTGATAATATGTTTATCGGTG
>JAJFJE010000009.1 GCA_021774355.1 Alphaproteobacteria bacterium | reverse complement strand
CACGGCGGCCGGCCATGACGGTGGAGGGTGGCGGTGCCTGCCGTCGCCGGGTCGCGTTTCGTCGCCCGCGCCTTCGCGCCCGCCCATCCCGCCACCCGTCATGACCGGGCGTGGCCCGGTCATCCACGCCGCCGTGGCAGGCAGGGTGTCCTCGTGGATGGGGCCGGCACGGAGGCCGGCCATGACGGTGGAGGGTGGCGGTGCCTGCCGTCGCCGGGTCGCGTTCCATCGCCCGCGCCTTCGTGCCCGCCCTTCTCCCACCCGTCATGACCGGGCTTGACCCGGTCATCCACGTCGCCGTGGCAGGCGCGGTGTTCCCGTGGGTGGCCGGCATGGGGCCCAGGCATGACGGTCAGGGGGTGGCGGCGGCCGGTGACGGTCTTCGGTTGGACCCGTGTCAGCCGCCTTCCCGCAGGCGTTTGACGAAGTCGACCAGGCCGGTCTGGCGGCTGCGGCGCAGCCGTTCGGCCTTCAGGATCGCCAGCACCGCGGCGATCGACTCGGCCACGTCGCGATTGACGATGACATAGTCATATTCGGGCCAATGGCTGATCTCGTCGGCGGCCTTGGCCATGCGGGCGGCGACGACGGCTTCCGGGTCCTGGGCACGCTGGTGCAGCCGGCGCTCCAGTTCGGGCGTCGAGGGCGGCAGCACGAAAATCGAGACCAAGTCGTCGCGCGCCCGCTCCTTCAGCTGCTGGGTGCCCTGCCAGTCGATGTCGAACAGCACGTCGCGGCCGGCGGCCAGGGCAGCCTCGACGCTGGCCTTGGGGGTGCCGTAGGCATTTCCGAAGACCGTCGCATATTCCAGCAATTGCTGGCTCTCGATCATGGCGGCAAAGCGCGTGCGGTCGACGAAATGATAGTCGATCCCTTCCTGCTCGCCGGGGCGGGGCGGCCGGGTGGTCACCGAGACCGACATGGAGAGGCCGCGATCCTCGGCCAGCAGGTGGCGCGAGATGGTGGTCTTGCCGGCCCCGGACGGGGACGACAGAACCAGCATCAGACCGCGCCGTTGAATCGCTTCGCCCACCGTCCCGTTCCCCACGCCCCTACTCGACATTCTGCACCTGCTCCCGCAGCCGATCGATGGCGGTCTTCAGATCGAGGCCGATCCGGGTCAGTTCGACGTCGCTCGCCTTCGAACACAGGGTATTGGCCTCCCGGTTGAACTCCTGGGCCAGGAAATCGAGCCGCCGGCCGACCGCGTCGCCGCCGGCGAGAAGCTTACGCGCCTCGGCCACATGGGCCCGCAAGCGGTCCAACTCCTCGCGGATATCCGCCTTGGTGGCCAGCATCGCCACTTCCTGGGCCAGGCGGTCGGGGTTGATGGCCGCCCCGCGCTCGGCCAGAAGCTCGTCGAGCTGGCGACTCATCCGGTCGTGCAGGGCCCCGGGCAGCGCCGCCGCCAGCCGTGCGGCCGTGTCGGTCAGGGCCGCGATCTCGTCGAGGTGGCCGGCGAGGGCCGCCGCGAGGTGCCGGCCCTCGGCCTGGCGGGCGGCGGTCAACGCCTCAAGCGCCGCGTCCAGCCCAGCCAGCACGGCGGCATCCCGGGCGGTCACGGCGGCCGCGTCCATCGCCGTCTCGCCCGCCCGGCGCAGCACCCCCGGCAAGGCCAGCAGCGCCTCGACCCGGGGAGCCTCGAGCCCGTGCCGGGATGCGGCGTCCTTGGCAGCAATGATCAGGCTGTCCAGCACCGCCCGGTCCAGGCGCGGAAGCGTGGCCTCGTCGCCGCCCTCGATCTGCAGGTTGACCGTCAGGTTTCCGCGCCGGACACGCTTGGCCACCTGTTGCCGGACGGCGGCCTCGATCTGGTCGAACCCCGGCGGCAGGCGCAGGCGCAGATCGAGATTGCGCCCGTTCACCGAACGGATGTCCCAGGCCGCGGTGAGCCCCGCCAGATTGAGGTCTTTCCGGCCATAGCCGGTCATGCTGGTCAGCGCCATGGTTGATCCACATCTGGGGGACTGTCGCGCGGGTGATACTATGGGTACCGCGCAGGGGCAAGCGACGACGCTACTGGCTCGCCGCGCGTTGCCGCCAGGCCCGGACATTGGCGTTGTGCTCGTCCAGGGTGGGCGCGAAGAGGTGGCCACCATTGCCGCTGGCGACGAAGTAGAGGTCGTTGGTCTTGAGCGGGCGAACCGCCGCCAGGATCGACTGGGCGCCGGGATTGCAGATCGGGCCAGGCGGCAGGCCGCCGATCAGATAGGTGTTATAGCCGGTCTCGGTCCTCAGGTCGGTGCCCGACAGCGGCCGGCCCAGCGGGCCGCTGCCCTTGGTGATGCCGTAGATCACCGTCGGATCGGTCTGCAGGCGCATCCCCCGTCTCAGGCGGTTCACGAACACCCCGGCGACATGGGCACGCTCGCCGGCGACGTGGGTTTCCTTCTCGACGATCGAGGCCAGAATTACCGCCTCGGCCGGGGTCGAGAACGGCAGGTTGGCCGAGCGGGCGGCCCAGGCCGCGGCAACAACGTCCTTCATGGCTTTGGTCATTCGGTCGACCATGGCCGCCCGGGTCTCGCCCCGGGTGTAGTAATAGGTTTCGGGCAGCAAGCTGCCTTCGTCGGGCGGCTTGGACGGCAGGCTTCCGGTCAGCGCCGTTTCCAGTTCGACGATGCGCAGGATCTCGGCCACGGTCAGGCCTTCCGGCACGGTCAGGCGGCGCACGACCACCTTGCCCGCGCGCAGCAGATCGACGATCGCCTTGGCGCTGGCCCCGGCCGGAATCTCGTATTCCCCGGCCTGCAACGGCCGGGCATCGTCCGAGGGGGCGATCGCCGCGGCGATGAACCAGCCGGACCAGCGGACCGCGCCGGCGCCGGCCATCTGCAGGGCCATGCCGCGCATGCCGGTGCCCTGCTCGATCACCACCGTAACCGGCGAGGTTGCCGGACCGGCCCGTTGGATCTCGCTGTAGACGAAGAGAATGCCCAGCCCGGCGACGATCGCCAGGCTGAACAGTCCCGAGAGCACGGCGCGCCACATGGTCGGGCGCGCTCTGCTAGTCGACCCGGGTCAGCACGAGCGAGGCATTGGTGCCGCCGAACCCGAAGGAGTTCGACAGCGCCGCCTGGATGTCGCGCTTCCGGGCATGGTGGGGCACCAGGTCGATGCCTTCGACACCGTCCGAGGGATTGTCGAGATTGAGCGTCGGCGGCGCGATCTGATCGCGCAGGGCGAGCACGCAGAAAATCGCCTCGACAGCCCCCGCAGCGCCCAGCAGGTGGCCGATCGACGACTTGGTGGACGACATCGAAATCTGCCCGGCGGCGTTGCCGAACAGGCGTTTGACCGCGTTGAATTCGATCTCGTCGCCCAGCGGAGTCGATGTCCCGTGGGCGTTCACATAGTCGATATCGGCCGGTTGCAGGCCGGCCCGCTTCAACGCCGCGCGCATCGCCCGGAAGCCGCCGTCGCCGTCTTCCGCCGGCGAGGTGATATGATAGGCGTCGCCCGACATGCCGTAGCCCTTGACCTCGGCCATGATGCGGGCGCCGCGGGCTTTGGCATGCTCATATTCTTCGAGCACGACGATCCCCGAACCCTCGCCCATGACAAAGCCGTCGCGGTCCCGGTCCCACGGCCGGGAGGCCATTTCGGGATGGTCGTTGAACGCCGTCGACAGGGCCCTGGCGGCGGCAAAGCCGGCGATGCCCAGGCGGCACAGGGCGCCCTCCGTGCCCCCTGCGACCATCATGTCGGCATCGTCCAGGGCGATCAGCCGCGCGGCATCGCCGATCGCGTGGGCGCCGCTGGAACAGGCCGTGACCACCGCATGGTTCGGCCCTTTCAGGCCGTGGCGGATGGACACGTGACCGGAGGCCAGGTTGATCAGCCGGCCGGGAATGAAGAACGGGCTGATTCGCCGCGGCCCCCGTTCGTGCAGGACCAGGGCAGCCTCGGCGATGCCGTTCAGGCCGCCAATGCCGGACCCGATCATCACGCCGGCCCGCTCGCTCTCTTCCTCGGAGCCGGCGCGCCAGCCGCTGTCGGCGATGGCCTGGCTGGCCGCCGCGACGGCATAGAGGATGAAGTCGTCGACCTTGCGCTGCTCCTTCGGCTCCATCCACGCGTCTGGATTGAACGAGCCATCGGAACCATCGCCGCGGGGCACCGCGCCTGCGACCTTGGCCGCCAGATCAGAACAATCAAAGCCGGTGATGGGGCCCAGACCCGACGCCCCGGCGATCAGCCTGGACCAGGTCTGCTCGACGCCGCTGGCAAGCGGAGTCACCAACCCCAGGCCGGTAACGACAACGCGCCGCATAAGCTTTCCTCAGGCGATCAGACTGCGTGCTCCTTGATGAACTCGACCGCGTCCTTCACCGTCAGAATCTTCTCTGCCGCCGAATCGGGAATCTCGCAGCCGAATTCTTCTTCGAACGCCATCACCAGTTCCACCTGGTCGAGCGAATCGGCACCCAGATCATCGATGAAGCTGGCGCCTTCGACGACCTTGTCTTCCTCGACGCCGAGGTGCTCGACGACGATCTTCTTCACGCGGTCGGCAATGTCGCTCATTCGTTGGTTCCCCTAAATCGTGCGCGCGCGCACTAAAAGCTCGGCTTGTCGTGAATATCGGACGGGCGCGATCCCCCGGCCCATTCTCGACCATCGGCAGGCTTGGTAACACAATCCCCTGCCCTTTGCCAGCCCAGCCGGCCCCCTTGACCGACAAGGTATTCTGCGCCTTTCGGCGTCAAATCATAGCCATTCCGCCATTCACATGCAGGGTCTGTCCGGTGACGTAGGCAGCCTCGACCGAGGCCAGGAACACCACCGCCGCGGCGATCGCCTCGGGGCTGCCCATGCGGCCCGCCGGAATCTTCGCCAGGGTGGCTTCCCGCACCTTCTCGCCAAGCCCGCCGGTCATGGCGGTCGCGATGAAACCGGGGGCCACGCAATTCACCGTCACGCCCCGCGTGGCGATCTCCTGGGCCAGCGACTTGGACATCGCGACCAGCGCCCCCTTGGATGCGGCGTAATTTGCCTGGCCGGCATTGCCCATCGTGCCGACCACCGAGGTGATCGTGATGATTCGCCCGGACCGCCGGCGCATCATGCCTTTCGAGACCGACCGGGTCAGACGGAAGCTGCCGGTCAGGTTGACCGCCAGCACCTCGTCCCACATCTCGTCGGTCAGGCGCATGAACAAGGTGTCCCGGGTCA
>JAJFJE010000080.1 GCA_021774355.1 Alphaproteobacteria bacterium | reverse complement strand
CGGCCACAGAACCGCCGCCGCAGGCTGCCGGGGCAGGGCGAAATAGACCGCCACGCCGAGCCCCAGCAGGACCGGAAGCCACAGGCCCCAGCGATCCCGATCCCCAAAGACCATCTCCCGAATATCCGTCATACGGGTATTCTATATCATAATGACGCTGATCCGGCGTTTTGGCGCTGCCCGTCCGAGCCCTGTCCTCAGGGACTGTGCTGACTTCGCTGCGCATGCTAAGAAACAGCCCCATCCCGTTTTCCGGACCCCATGTCGACGTCACCTGCCGCCCCGCCGATCACGCGCTTCGCGCCGTCCCCCACCGGCTACCTGCATATTGGCGGGGCCCGGACGGCCCTGTTCAATTGGCTTTATGCCCGCCGCTTCGGGGGCACCTTCCGCCTCCGTATCGAGGACACCGACCGGCAGCGCTCGACGGAAGACGCTATCGCCAAGATCTTCGACGGCCTGCGCTGGCTCGGCCTCGACTGGGACGGCGAGGTGGTCTTTCAGTTCGCCCGCGCCGCCGGCCACGCCGCGGCCGCGAAAGCCCTGCTGGAAAAGGGCCTGGCCTATCGCTGCTATTGCTCCCCGGAGGAGTTGACGGCGATGCGCGACCAGGCCCGGGCCGAGGGCCGGCCGCCGCGCTATGACGGCCGCTGGCGCGACCGCGACCCCGCCGAGGCACCGCCGGGCATTGCCCCGGTCATCCGCCTGAAGGCCCCCCGGGAGGGTGAGACCGTGGTTGCCGATCTGGTCCAGGGCGAGGTCCGCTTTCCCAACAGCGAACTCGACGACATGATCCTGCTGCGTTCGGACGGTACCCCGACCTACATGCTGTCGGTGGTGGTCGACGACCACGACATGGCCATCAGCCACGTCATTCGGGGCGACGATCATCTGACCAACACCGCCCGCCAGATCCAGCTCTACCAGGGCCTCGGCTGGGCCAGCCCGACCTTCGCCCATATTCCGCTGATCCACGGCCCGGACGGCGCCAAGCTGTCGAAGCGGCATGGTGCCCTGGGGGTCGAGGCCTATCGCGACATGGGCTACCTGCCCGAGGCCATGCGCAACTACCTGCTGCGCCTGGGCTGGGGCCACGGCGACGACGAGATCATCTCGACCGAACAGGCGGTCGCATGGTTCGGCCTCGATGCCGTCGGCCGCTCGCCCGCCCGGTTCGATTTCGCCAAGCTGGACAATCTCAACGGCCACTATCTGCGGGATGCCGCCGATGAACGGCTGGTCGAACGGGTCGGCACCATGCTGGCCGACCGCACCGGGGTACCGATCACCGGGGCCGATGCGATCCGCCTGGCGGCCGCCATGCCGGGCCTCAAGGCGCGGGCGAAGACGCTCCTGCAACTGACCGACAGCGCCCTGTTCCTGGTCACCCGCCGGCCCCTGGCGCTGGACGACAAGGCGCGCCGGCTGGTCGCCGGCGGCGCCGCGAAACACCTCGCCGAATTCCGCATTGCCCTCGCCGTGCTGGAGCCCTGGTCGGCCGCCGGGATCGAAGCCGCCGCCCGCGCCTTCACCGAAGCAACGGCGCTCAAGCTCGGCGATCTGGCGCAACCGCTGCGCGCCGCCCTGACCGGCAGTACGGTTTCGCCACCGATTTTCGAGACCGCCGAAATTCTTGGCCGCGACGAGGTTCTCGGACGCATCGACGACGTCGTGGACGCGGCTTTTGCGCCAGAAAATGGCTAGAGTTCGGGCAGGAGGACTGTCAGCGCGCTATCGGTGATCAAAGTATTCGCAGTATACTGAACGGGACGGGCGGTCCCTCGGATCTGCCTTTTCCAAACATTGTGAAACCCATAGGCAAGCGACCTCAAGGAATGGAGTGCAGCGACATGGCCGACAAGACCTCCGTAGTGTTCGAGGATGGCGACAAGCGCCTCACATTGCCCGTCAAAAAAGGCAGCATCGGGCCTGACGTGATCGACGTCCGCAAGCTCTATAACGAGACCGGCTACTTCACATTCGACCCCGGTTTCACCTCGACCGCGAGCTGCGAGTCGGAGATTACCTATATTGACGGCGACAAGGGCGAGTTGCTCTATCGCGGTTACTCGATCGACGACCTGGCGATCAATGCCGACTTCATGGAAGTCAGCTACCTGCTGCTCAACGGCGAATTGCCGACCGTTGGCGAAAAGGAAAAGTTCGTCAGTAACATCACATATCACACCATGCTGCACGAACAGCTGGCGTTCTTCTTCCGCGGCTTCCGCCGGGATGCCCACCCGATGGCCGTGATGTGCGGCGTCGTCGGCGCCATGTCGGCGTTCTACCACGACAGCACGGACATCATGGACCCGCGCCAGCGGGTCATCGCCAGCCACCGCCTGATCGCCAAGATGCCGACCATCGCGGCGATGGCCTACAAATATTCGATCGGCCAGCCGTTCATGTATCCGCGTAATGATCTCAGTTACTCGGAGAACTTCCTCTATATGACCTTCGGGGTGCCGTGCGAGCAGTACCAGGTCAGCCCCACTGTGGCCCGCGCGCTCGACCGGATCTTCACCCTGCATGCCGATCACGAGCAGAACGCCTCGACCTCGACGGTCCGCCTGGCCGGATCGTCGGGTGCCAACCCCTTCGCCTGCGTCGCCGCCGGCGTCGCCTGCCTGTGGGGCCCGGCCCATGGCGGCGCCAACGAAGCGGCCCTCAACATGCTGCAGGAGATCGGCCGGCCGGAGCGCATTCCGGAATATATCGAGCGGGCCAAGAGCAAGGACGACCCGTTCCGTCTGATGGGCTTCGGCCACCGGGTGTACAAGAACTACGATCCGCGGGCCAAGGTGATGCAGGAGACGGCATCTTCGGTGCTGTCCGAACTGGGCGTGGACAATGACCCGCTGTTCCAGGTGGCGCGGGAGTTGGAGCGGATCGCCCTCAGCGACGAGTATTTCATCGAGAAGAAGCTCTACCCCAATGTCGACTTCTATTCGGGCATCATCCTGAAGGCGATCGGCTTCCCGACGACCATGTTCACGGCGCTGTTCGCGCTGGCGCGGACGGTTGGTTGGGTGGCACAATGGAACGAAATGATCACCGATCCTGCGTACAAGATCGGGCGCCCGCGCCAGCTCTATACCGGCCAGCCGCGGCGGCCCTTCGTGGCGATGGACCAGCGCGGGTGAACAGCAGGGGATAGGGCCAGGCAATGGTCGAACGACCGGCACCAGGAAGCGATCTGCGGCGTAGCGGCAGCATGCGCGCGCCTGGTGCCGGTATTGTCCGCGCCCCGACCGGGGCGGCCTGGCTGCGCCGCCACCCCGCCTGTAACGACAATACCGGCCCTTTGATCGCCCGGCTGGCGCGGCTCGGCGTGGCCGCCGCCTTGGTCGCGGTGGCGGCCCTGGCATGGTGGATCCTGCGGGCCTGACGGCGGGGCGCCTGCCGCGTAAAAATTCGTCATCCCGGCCTCGAGCCCCGATCTGCGCGACGTCGGGGGCGAGATCGGGTGTCCAAACGGGCCTCGAGCCCCTGGGGTCGTCGCGACGGCCATCACAACTCCACCACCTCGATCACGTCCGGCAGGGCCTTGAGGGCGGCGCGCAACGGGGGCGCCACGGCAAGACGCCGGGACAGTTCGAACTCCATCTCATGGGTCTCGTCGTCGGCGTCGAGCACGACGGCGATACGCCCCTTGCCGCCCTGGGCCTTGGCCAGAACGCCGCTGATCGCCGACAGGCCGGCCAGCCCGCCAAGATAGAGCTTCAGGCCCATGGCGCTGCCCGCGACCGCCTTGTCCAGGCTCTCGATCCCCACGCAGGTCAGGCGCAGGAGGTCCGCCTCCAGGCGCCCGTCGGCCGTGACCAGGACAGGAGTTCCCGGTTCGAGCAGCGGCCGGGCCCCCGACAGCAACTCGGAGAACACGGTGAATTCGACCACGCCGCTCTGGTCGGTCAGGCGGACAAAGGCGAAGCGATTGCCGCTCTTGGCGGTCTTTTCCTGGCGCGACAGCACCACGCCGGCAAATTTGACCCGGGTGGTGCCGGCCGCCACCTGGCGCTCGATGCGGGCCAGGGGCACGGTGCCGAGCCGCCCCAAGGCCTTGCCGTAGGAATCCATGGGATGGGCCGAGAGGTAGAAGCCGAGGGCGTCGAATTCCTCGGCCGAACGCTCCATCGGGGTCCAATCGGCAATATTGGGCAGGGCGACCTCGGCGCCGGCCCCGGCACCGCCGCCGAACAGGCTTTCCTGCTGGCTCCCCCGTTCGCGGCTGGCGACGCCGGCGACCCCGATGATGGCTTCGGCCGCACCATGGACCCGCGCCCGGTTGGGTTCCAGGCAATCGAAGGCCCCGGCCTTGGCCAGGTTCTCGATCTGGCGCTTGTTCAGGGTCCGGGACTCGACCCGGGTGGCGAAATCGCCGAGATCCGTGAACGGGCCATTGGCGCGGCGCTCGGCCACCACCGCCTCGATGGCCTGGGTCCCCACCACCTTGACCGCGGCCAGGGCGTAGCGGACGGCCTCGCCGCCGTCATGGTCTTCGACCGCGAAGCTTGCCACCGAGCGGTTGATATCGGGCTGGAGCAGGGGAATCGCGAGCCGGGCCAATTCCTGCCGAAACACATTCAGCTTGTCGGTATT
>JAJFJE010000079.1 GCA_021774355.1 Alphaproteobacteria bacterium | reverse complement strand
GCAGGGCGTCGAGGCCGTTGCGCCCGGTCTTGTTGCGCTCATCGCCCAGTGTTACCACCACTCCCAATGCGACCTCCCAGCCTGGCCATCCATCGGCCGCCGAGCGCGCAGCATAGGAGGCGGGCGGAACCAGGGCAACCGCGGCAGATGCGGCGGCACGCCGCGACGCGAGAGGGGCAGGCCATGCGGGAATTGCTGCGAACCAATGATCTGGTGCTGATCTCCTACCTCGACGCCACCCTCGCTGCGGAGGGGATCCCGCTGCTGGTCCTGGACGGCAATGCCAGCGTCGTCGATGGCTCGATCGGCCTGCTGCCCCGGCGGCTGATGGTCGATGACGACGATCTGGCGGCCGCCCGCGCCGTGGTTGAAGCGCTCGGCCTGGGCGATCAGTTGCGATGACCGGCGCGACCACGCTCGACCGGCTGCTGGGCGGCCGGGTGATCCTGCATCAGCCGGCGGCAGGCTATCGGGCGGCCATCGATCCGGTGCTGCTGGCGGCCTTTGCCACCGCGCCGGTTGGCGGCCGGGTGCTCGACCTTGGCTGCGGCACCGGCGCCGCGGCCCTGTGCCTGGCGCTGCGCCGGCCGGACCTGGTCGTGACCGGGCTCGACAGCGCGGCCGACGCACTGGTCCTCGCCCGGCTGTCCGCAGCGGCCAGCGGCGCGGCACCCCGCGTGACCTTCGTCGAAGGCGCGGTGGAGCAGCCGCCGGGGCCGCTGCGCTATGACGCGATCATCACCAACCCGCCGTTCCAGGCGGAAGGGACCGGTACGCCGCCGCCCGACCGGCAGCGCGCGACCGCCCATGTCGAGGGCCTGCCCCTGGCGGCCTGGCTCGACCAGGCGATCGCCCGGCTGGCGCCGCGCGGCCGGCTGCACCTGATCCACCGGGCCGAGCGCCTGCCCGAGATCATGGCCTTGCTGTGGCCCCGGCTGGGGGCCCTGACGGTGCTGCCGCTGTGGCCGCGTGCCGGGCTGCCGGCCCGCCGGGTGCTGGTCGCCGGCCAGCAGGGCAGCCGCGCCCCGGCCCGCCTGCTGGGCGGCCTGGTGCTGCACGAGGCCGCGGGCGGCTATACCGCCGCCGCCGAGGCAGTGCTGCGCGACGCTGCCGCAATCCCATCTTGAGGCCGCTGTCGAACCCGGCCATGGTAGCGCCATGACCCTGCTCGATCGTCTTCGTTCCGTGCCGGCCCTGCGCTTTCTGGGTCCGGCCACGCCGACCGTGGCGGTGATCCGCCTCGACGGCATCATCGGCCTGGGCGGCCTGCGCCGCGGCCTGACCATAGCGGGCCTGGCCGGCGTGTTCGAACGGGCGTTCAGCATGACGCCGCTCAGCGCGGTCGCCCTGGTGATCAATTCGCCGGGCGGCGCGGCGGCCCAGTCGGCCCTGATCCAGGCCCGGATCCGCGCCCATGCGGTCGAACGCGGTGTCCCGGTCTATGCTTTTTGCGAGGATGTGGCGGCCTCGGGCGGCTATATGCTGGCGCTTGGCGCCGACACCATCATCGCCCATCCGATGTCGCTGGTCGGCTCGATCGGCGTGATTTCCGCGGGCTTCGGCTTTACCGAGGCGATCGCCAAGCTGGGGATCGAACGCCGGGTCCTGACCGCCGGCGCCCATAAGCTGCGGCTCGATCCGTTCCAGCCCCAGCAGCCCGAGGATGTGGCCCGCATGCAGGCCCTGCAGGCCGATGTCCACCAGGGCTTCCAGGCGATGGTCAGCGAATCCCGCGGCGCCCGGCTGAAAGGCGCCCCAGAGGAGTTGTTCAGCGGCGATATCTGGACCGGGCGGCAGGCTCTCGAACTGGGCCTGGTCGATGGCCTGGGCGATCTGCGGGCGACCCTGCGCGACCGCTTCGGACCGCGGGTCCGGCTGGTTCGGGTGGCACCGTCCCGCGGCCTGTTCCGGCGCTTTGCCGGGGCCACGGTGGCCTCGACGCTCGGCGAGCTTGCCGCCGATCTCGACGAACGGGGCCTGTGGGCCCGCTACGGCTTGTGATCCATGGGTATCCTGCTCAAATTCCTGGCGATATTTCTGGGCCTGGGCCTGGTCTATGTGGCGGTCAAGCGGGCGTTGCTGGCGCCCTCCCGGCCGCGGCCGCCGGCCCCGCAGGCCGATGCCCCGGCGGCTGACGACCTTGTCCGCTGTCCGCGCTGTGGAACCTGGGGCATTGCGGGAAAGCCCTGCGAAACGCCCGACTGCGTCGCCGCGCGGGGCCGTTGACGGTCCCGCCATGGGCGGCGGCATGCTGCCCAGTTGCCGAGGTCGCGCGGTGAAGTATGCTGTATGCCCCCCGGTCAAGGGACAAGCGTGGCAGTCCGTCCGTTTCATCGCATCAGTGTCTATCTGATCGTTCTGGTCGCCCTGATCATCGGGCCCTTGGCCGTGCTGTGCCTGGACAGCGCCGAAAACCTGCGCCGTGGCACCGTTGCGGTGGCCCATGAGCGGCTGCGGGCGGCGGTCCATGTCGCGGTCGTCAAGATGCTCGACGACGTCGTCTTTTCCCGCCAGATCATCGCCGCCCTGGCGCTTGCCGCCGACGATATCGAGGATGACGCCTCGCGCTGCGGCGATCGCCTGCGCGCGGTCATGGAGCTCAATGGGCGGCTTCACGAGGTCGGCCTGTTCGACCCCCAGGGGCGGCAGCAATGCAATGCCGCGGTCACCGCCCAGCAACTGCCGCTCCAATTGCCGCCGGCATTGCTCGAAACCGTCCTGGGCAGCCCGGCACCGGTGGTCACCACGGTCGACCATGCCGGCGGCGAACTGCTGTCGATCCATCTGACCGTGCGGGTGCTCGACGATGACGGGGCGGTCCGGGCGGTGATCGGTGCGGTGCTCGACGCCCAGCTCTTTCTTGCCCGCGGTTTCGAGGAGCTTCCGGCTGCGTCCGAAGGGGCCGCGGGCAGCGCCTTTTCCCTGTGGACCACCGACGGGCGGGTGCTTGCCCGGCTGCCGCGGCAGCCCGGCAAGCCCGCAGACAGCCAGGCGGACAGCGTCTTGTTCCGCGCCCTCATGGCGTCGCCCGCAAACCAGCTGGTCGAGGCCGTCGGGCTCGACGGCGTGCGCCGGGCCTTCGCCATCGAGCGTTTTGCCGTCGGCGACACCCATTACTGGCTGGCCGGCGGGCAGGCCGCCGCGCTGATCTCGGCACAGGCGGACGCCCTGTTCAGGCATAATCTCATGGTCATCCTGGGCGTTACCGGTCTTGCCGCTTTGCTTGCCTGGTTTGCCGGGCGGCGGCTGATCCAGAAGCCGGTCGCGCGCCTGAAGCTGGTCGCCAGGGCGATCCGGTCGGGCGACCTGGAGGCGCGGGTCGGGGCCATCGGCGGGACCGCGGAACTGCGCGAACTGGGGGCTGGCATCGACGAGATGGCAGGGTCCCTGGCCGAGCGCGAGGCAGCCCGCCAGGCCGCCGAGGCGGCACTGGCGGACGCGGCCGCGGCGTTGGAGAGCAAGGTCGCCGAACGGACCGAAAAGCTGGAAAAGGCGACCCGCGATGCGCAATGGCAGGCCGTCGAACTGCATGCCGGCCAGGTCTTCGGCAAGGCCCTGAACGAATTTCTGGAAATGATCCAGGCCTCGGCCTCGACCGGCGAAGCCATGCATCTGACGGTCGAGCTGATGCCGTCCCTGCTGCCCGGCATGCCCGGCGCGATCTACCTCTACCGGGCCAGCCGCAACCTTCTGGAACGGGCGGCCCAGTGGGGCCCGGCGACGGGCGGCCGGGAATTGACCACCGAGGATTGCTGGGGCCTGCGGCTCGGCCACACCCATATCCTGGGCGACAGCGCGGCGGCACCACGCTGTCGCCATGTCGCGCCCGAGGTGCGGTTGTCGATCTGCGCCCCTCTGCTGGCCAAGGGCGAGGTGATCGGGCTGCTGCACCTGCTGCCCGACCGCGACCGCCAGCAGGATGTTCTGCCGCGCCACATGATCGAACAGGTCGCCCGCTCCTTTGCCCTGGCCTTCTCCAATGTCCGGCTGCGCGAGGCGCTGCGCGAGCAGAGCGTCCGCGACCCCCTGACCGGGCTCTACAACCGGCGCTTTGCCGACGAGATGCTGGACCGCGAACTGGCGCGCGCCGACCGGTCCGGCGTGCCCCTGTCGGTGCTGATGGTCGATATCGATCACTTCAAGCGCTTCAACGACAGCTTCGGCCATGAAGGCGGCGATATCGCCCTGCGCCAGGTCGGCGCCTTTCTTCGCCAGTCCTGCCGGGCCAGCGACGTCGCGGCCCGCTTCGGCGGCGAAGAATTCCTTGTCCTGCTGCCGGGAACCGATCCGGAAGCGGCCTTCCGCCGGGCCGAGGACATCCGCCAGGGCATCGCCGCGCTGCCCCTGCACGAAACCCGCGGGGATCTGCCCGCCATTACCGCAAGCCTGGGCGTGGCCACCTATCCCGCGCCGATCGCCGACCCGAGCCAGCTGGTCACCGCTGCCGACCGGGCGCTCTATGCCGCCAAGGCGGCGGGGCGCAACCAGGTGCTCGGCGCCGAATAGGGCTCCCACAGTCCAGGCCGCCGGCCGGTGCCGCACCGAGGGTTGACCCCGGCCGCACCGCATCATTACTGTCCGCCCTGCCTCCACCTCCCTCCAGGCGATGGTTTTTCGCATGTCGACGCAAGCGGCGCCGCCGCCCTTTCAAGATCTGATCCTCCGTCTGCAAAGCTATTGGGCAAGCCAGGGCTGCGTGCTGATGCAGCCCTATGACCTGGAAGTGGGCGCGGGGACCTTCCACCCGGCGACCACCCTGCGGGCCCTTGGGCCGAAGCCCTGGAATGCCGCCTATGTCCAGCCGTCGCGCCGGCCCAAGGACGGCCGCTATGGCGAGAACCCCAACCGGCTGCAACACTATTACCAGTTCCAGGTGATCCTGAAGCCGTCCCCTGCCGATGTGCTCGACCTCTATCTGGGCAGTCTCAAGGTGCTGGGGATCGACCCGGCCGAGCATGACATCCGGTTTGTCGAGGACGACTGGGAAAGCCCGACGCTGGGCGCCTGGGGGCTGGGCTGGGAAGTCTGGTGCGACGGCATGGAGGTCACCCAGTTCACCTATTTCCAGCAGGTCGGCGGCTTGGACTGCGATCCCGTCGCGGCCGAGATCACCTATGGGCTGGAACGCCTGGCCATGTATGTCCAGGGCGTCGAGCGGGTCTACGACCTCGACTGGAACGGCCGCGGCGTCAGCTATGGCGACGTCTATCTGGAAAGCGAGAAGCAGTTCTCGGCATTCAATTTCGAATATGCGGACACCGAAAAGCTGTTTCGCCATTTCGCCGACGCCGAGGCCGAATGCACCGCCCTGCTGGCCGTGCCGCTGCCCCTGCCGGCCTATGACCAGTGCCTGAAGGCCAGCCATCTGTTCAATCTGCTGGACGCCCGCGGGGTGATCTCGGTGACCGAACGGGCGGCCTATATCGGCCGGGTGCGGGCCCTGGCCAAGGGCTGCTGCGAGGCCTGGGTGGCCCGGGGGGCTGCGTGATGCCCGAACTGCTGATCGAGATCCGTTCGGAAGAAATTCCCGCCCGGCTGCAGGCCCGGGCCGCCGCGGACCTGACGCGCCTGGTGGTCGAGGGGTTGACCGCGGCCGGCGTCGCCCTGGGCCCGGCACGTGCCTTCGCCACCCCCCGGCGCCTCGCTTTGGTGATCGACGATGTGGCGGCGGCCCAGCCCGACCTGAAGGACGAACGGCGCGGCCCCCGCCAGGGCGCACCGGAGGCCGCCGTCGCGGGCTTTGCCCAAGGGGCCGGGGTGGCGGTCGCGGACCTCGAACTGCGCGATACCGGCAAGGGCAGCTTCCACTTCGCCGTGATCGACCGCCCCGGCCGGCCGACCCCCCTGGTTCTGACAGAGTTGCTGCCCCAGATCCTGTGGGCCTTTCCCTGGCCCAAAGCGATGCGCTGGGGCGCCGGCGCCGGCGGCCTGTCGTCCAAGCTGGTCTGGGTGCGGCCGATCCAGAGCCTGATCGTGCTGTTCGGCGGCGCCATCGTCGACGTGCGAACCAGCCGCGGCGACGATGACGGCCATGGCCTGGCGGCGGGCGGCATCACAGCCGGCCACCGCTTCATGGCCCCCGAAAGCTTTGCCGTCGCGGATTTTGCCGCCTACCGGGCGAAGCTGCGCGACGCCTTCGTGATGCTCGATCCGGAAGAGCGCAAGCAGGTGATCCGGAAGGACGCCGCAGCCCTGGCAACAGCCGAAGGCCTGGAGGTCGTCCCGGACGAGGCCCTGCTGGACGAGGTCGCCGGCCTGGTCGAATGGCCGGTCCCGGTCCTGGGCCGCATCGACGATGCCTTCATGGCCGTCCCGGCCGAGGTTCTGACCTCGACCATGCGGGCCAACCAGAAATATTTTGCCCTGCGCGATCCCAAGACCGGCAAGATGGCGCCGCGCTTCGTCGCGGTGGCCAATCTGGCGGCCCGCGACGGCGGCAAGGCCATCGTCGCCGGCAATGAGCGGGTGCTGCGGGCCCGCCTGTCCGACGCCAAGTTCTTCTGGGACCAGGACCTGAAGACCCGGCTGGAAGACCGGGTGGCGGCGCTCGACGGCATCGTTTTCCATGCCCGGCTGGGCACGGTGGGCCAGAAGGTCGGGCGGATCCGCCGGCTGGCCGGCATCATCGCCGGGGCGCTGGGCGCCGATCCGGCCCTGGCCGACCGGGCGGCGCTGCTGGCCAAGGCCGATCTCACCTCGGGCGTGGTCGGCGAATTCCCCGAGGTCCAGGGCATCATGGGGCGCTATTATGCCAGGCATGACGGCGAGGACCCGGCGGTGGCCGAGGCGATCGCCGACCACTGGAAACCCCAAGGTCCCGGCGATGCCTGCCCGACCGCGGCGATTTCGGTGGCGGTGGCGCTGGCCGACAAGCTTGACACCCTGGTCGGGTTCTTTGCGATCGACGAAAAGCCGACCGGGTCGAAGGATCCCTTCGCCCTGCGCCGGGCCGCCCTGGGGGTGATCCGGCTGATTCTGGAAAACGCCTTGCGCCTGCCCCTGTCGCCGCTCTTCGCGGCGGCCGGGGCTACATCCGAAGGTGCCGCCGAACTGCTGGGATTCTTTGCCGACCGCCTGAAGGTGGCCTTGCGCGAACAGGGCCTGCGCTACGATCTGGTCGAGGCTGTGTTTGCCCTGGGCGGCCAGGACGATTTGGTGTCGATGGTGGCCCGGGTGCGCGCCCTGCAGGACCTGGTCGAGACCGCCGACGGCACCAATCTGCTGGCGGCTTATGGCCGGGCGGCCAATATTCTTCGGATCGAGCAGAAGCGCGACAAGGCCGTCTTCGTGCCGCCGGCAGACCGGGCCCGGCTTGCCCAGCGGGAGGAACAGGCCCTGGCCGCCGCCCTGGACAGCGCCCTGCCGGCCGCGCGGGCAGCCCTGGTGCAAGAGGACTACGCCGCTACCATGGCGGCGCTTGCGACGCTGCGGGTGCCGGTCGACGGCTTTTTCGACGCCGTCACGGTCAATGCAGACGATCGCGTATTGCGCGAAAACAGATTGAAGCTCCTGGCCGAATTGAGTTCGACGCTCGACCAGGTCGCCGATTTCGCCAAGATCGAGGGTCCGTGATGAGTGACAAGTGGGTCTATAATTTCGGCGACGGTGCTGCGGACGGCAGTGCCGGCATGAAGACCCTGCTGGGCGGCAAGGGGGCCAATCTGGCCGAAATGAGCCTGCTTGGCCTGCCGGTGCCGCCGGGCTTCACCATCACCACCGAGGTCTGCACCTATTATTACGACCATGACCACGCCTATCCGCCGGCGC
>JAJFJE010000078.1 GCA_021774355.1 Alphaproteobacteria bacterium | reverse complement strand
ATCCCGAACAGCAGCAGGAAGACGGCCGATTGCGGCGACATCAGGCCGGGGACGGCGGCCACCCAGGGAACGGTTCCGAGCGCCTGGACACCCAGGTTCCAGCCGGTCAGATAGGCCGTCAGCGACAGCCCGGTGATGATGATCATCGCCGTCGCGCAGGCCCGCCCGAGGGCCATGGTCCAACGGCTCACCCCAGGCCTGATCAGCCGGAGGCTGAGCCCCGCCAGAACGACGCACAAGGCGGTGCTCGACCGCATCAGGTCCCAATACGGCGGCAGCACCGAGGCCACGCCCGGAACGGTCCAGCCGGCCAGGACAATTCCTGCTATCGCCAGCACGACAAATATGGCGAGCCGATAGGCGCGTGCCAGGGACGCCAATATTTTCAGGTCCAGGCTGTTGGACGGGGTCCGCGGGTGATCCATGGTGCTACCTCACCCCAAAGGCCTTAATAGGCCGCTAATGCGCCCGCGCAGTGCGCCCTGCCCGCATGGTAAGGCGCCATGACCGCCTGCGAAACGCAGCCGCGCTGCGCCCGGGCCCCGGGGCGCCGCGACCTAGTGCGGCGGACCGACCTGGGCAAGCAGGGCCGCGATCAGGGCGCCCGGCACCGCCGAGACCCGGGTCGTGCCGTCCTCGGCGCTGACCCTGACCGCCATGCCGCCCTGGGCGGCGGCACGCTCCAGCAGGCTTCGGGACAGGTCGATATTATAGAGCTCCTCGAAGACGCAGCCGGCCTTGGGGGTGCATAATTCGATGTCGCGCTTGAGCGTGGTCAGGGTCAACGGCTCGGTCGTGCCGGCTATGGCCGTGGCAAATTTGCGCCAGGCGGCGGCGCCATAGACGTTCTTCCATTGCAGGTAGAAATGGCTCTGGCCGGTGGCCCGCTGGCGGACGGCGATCAGCGCCCACAGCACCTTGTCCTCGGGCGGACCGTGGTCGAAGGTGCGCGACTTGAACTTGACCGCCGGCTGGGAGCGGTCATCGACCACGGCGACGGCCATAGCCGCCGCTGCCGTCGGCGCCACCCCGTCGCGGCTGCTGCTGGTGACGCCATAGCGCGGCGGCCCGGCGCAGGCGCCGACCAGCAGGGCCACGGCAAGGACAGCAGGAAGGCGCATCGGTCGACCCCCGGACGGAAAGCGCCATGCCGGGCGCCAGGCACAGCCATAGCAGATTTCGGGCGTCCCCGGGCCGCGGCACTGCTCCCGGCCGGGCAGCCGCCGGCCCGGCCCCGGTGGCGTCGCGCGGGTTTGGGGATGCCCCGGGGCGCGTTTTGGGCAATCCTGCCCCGGTGTTGAACGTCCTGGTCGTCGCGGCAACGGTCCTTACCGGCGCCCTCCTCCTGCATCCGCGAGTGGCCGGGGCTCGCCTGTGGCGGGCCACGATGACGCCGCTGGCCTCGATCATCGGCAGCGGCTTCCTGGTGCTGGGCCCGGTGCTCGACGCCTCCTACGGGGTCTATGCGCCGGCGGCGATGGTGCTGTTGTGCCTGGCGGCCTATGGCTTCGGCGAAGCCATCCGATTCAATATCGCCAGGCTGGCGGCAACCGCCGGCAAGCGCAGCACGGCCGAGCATCGCCTGGACCTTGCGGCATCCTGGGCGCTGGCCTTCGCCTATGTCATTTCGGTGGCCTATTACCTCAACTTGTTCGGCGCCTTCGCGGTCAGCCTGACCCCCGCCGATGACGGCTTCCACGCCCGGCTGGCGACCAGCGGCGTCTTCGTCGTCATCCTGGCCGCCGGGTGGCGCTACGGCTTCGGTGCCCTGGAACGGATGGAGAAGCTCTCCGTCGGCATCAAGCTGTCGATCATCGCCGGCCTGCTGGTCGGGCTGGCATGGTATTTTGCCGACCGGGCCGGCGCCGGCGCCCTCGTCTTCACGCCCCCGGCGGTGACCGGCTGGCCGGCGGTAACCCTGGGCTTTGGCCTGATCGTGACGGTCCAGGGCTTCGAGACCTCGCGCTATCTCGCGGCCGACTATGACGCCCGGATGCGAATCCGCTCGATGCGCCTTGCCCAGGGCCTGTCGACCGCGATCTATCTGGTCTATGCCGCCCTGCTCTCCTATGTCTTCCCGCGCGGCGCCCTGCAGCTCAGCGAGACCGCGATCATCGACCTGATGCGGATCGTCGCCCCGGTCCTGCCGGCGCTGCTGGTCGCCGCGGCCCTCAGCGCCCAGTTCAGTGCGGCGGTCGCCGACACCAGCGGCTCCGGCGGCCTGGTCTCGGAGCTGACCGGCGGGCGCATTTCGGCACTGCTCGGCTATGCCATTCTGGGGGCCGCCGGCCTGGTGCTGACCTGGGGCCTGAATGTCTTCGAAATCATCAGCTACGCGTCGCGCGCCTTTGCCGCCTACTACGCCCTGCAGGCCGCGATCGCGGCCATCGGCCTGTGGCACAGCCGGCGCACCCGCCTGGGCACCGCCGGCTGTCTCGTCCTCGCCCTGCTGGGCCTGATGATGGCCCTGCTGGGGACGCCGGTGGAATGACCCTCATTCCGCCAATTCTCTAGTCCTTGAAGCAATGCTCCCGGTGCCAGTGCAGGAAGCGGGGATGGGGCCGCTCCCGGGCCTGACCGGGCGCGTAAGCGCGGCCGGACTTGTTGATGAAGCCGCGCACGGCTTCGACGTCGTTGACCCGGCGCGAGACCAGAATGCCAAGCTCGTCGGTGAGGCTGATCAGGCCGCGATCGAACATCCAATGGGCCGTCCCCGACAGCGCTATACCATTGTTGACGATGTCGGGGCCGGCGGCGGCAACGGGCCGGATATGGGCCGCATCGACTTCGGCGCGTCCGCCACCGTTGATGAGCTTCAGCCCGGTGATCGCGCACCGCTCGCCATAGGCGCGCAGCACGACGGCCCGAAACACCCGGTCGCGGACCAGCCGGGAGGTGAACTGCAGGACCCGGGCGTGGGGATCATCGAACAGGAACGGGGTCGGCGCCTCTTCAAGTCCGGCCGGGATTTCTCCATCACCGATGCGCGGCAGCACCGGCTCGCCTGCCCCAAGGCCGCGTTCGACGATCCGGAAGAAATCCGCATCGGACAGGGGGCGCACGGCCGCTTGCGCCCGTCCGGACAGCCTGCCGCGGTCATTGAGCAGGCCGCCTTCGACCGGGCCGCCGCCGTCGTTGAAGGCGACCGGCCGGGAAAATTCGAGATAGGTCGAGGGCGCGATCAAGGCGACGAACATGGCCGGCAGGTGGGGATCGGGGATGATTTGCTGGACCTGGGCCATCGCGAAATAGCCCCGTGATTCCTTGACCTTCGTTGGCTCGAGATAAACGATCCAGTCACCGACACAGGCCGCGGCCCGCCCAAGATATTGTCTTGGAAACGGGTAGCGCTCTGCCGGACTGTCCTCGTAGATCGAATCCGGGCGGTGCATGAATACGCCCTTGGCCATGCCCGAAATGTAACCTGGGCACCGTCAAGCTGCACGTGGTAAGCGGCCCCTGGCCCGACAACAACCGCAGCACGGCAAGGGTCATCGCCGGCGAAAACCGTCCGGCTACCTCTTCGCAGGGCCGCCGCAGAGGAACCGGAACAATCGGTGACGTCGATCGCCGGTATGGACGCGAGGGGATGGTGACGGCCTCATCAACTGCAGAAAATCGATATATATATCAGTAAAATAGAAGATAAGAAAAAATCGGAATACCCACGAAAATACCAACAAATATGGGCGACACAGGGCGACAACCACGCACAGCAGCGGACAGAAAGCGAGAGGCCGAGCCCCCGTAGCAGGCCCGGCCTCCTTCCGACCGCGCAGCGATAGGAGGCGCCGCCGCCGGTTGTCGAGGTTCTTTCATGAACGGGCGGCGACTCACGACTAAGACCGCCGCCAGCATTCCCGCGACCGGATAGCGCGGGGCCCGCTGGCCAGGGCATCACAGGAACAGGAAGCCTTCGGGCCTTTCGTCACTGTCATAGACCGACCGCATAGACCCGGCCGCCGCGGCCCGGGCGACGGCCATAGCCGCGGCGACGGCGCCATCGATCCGATCCCGGCTCTTGCCCTTGGTCATCATCCGGTTGCCAGCGCGGTCGGTCTCGACGGCAACGTTGGCAAAGTTCCAGCGCAACACCGGATGCCCGCCGTGCTGAAACTGGCGACCAACGATTGCCCGCTCCAGTTCCTTGACCGCGGGCGCCATGGTCACCCAGCCCTGCCGCATCGCCACCACCGGCAAGCCTTCCTCGCCCAGATTGTTCATCGTCTGTTGGGCCAGGTGTGGGTCGAAGGCAATCTCGCGGACGTCGAAGCGGCCACACAGGTCCCTGATCCGGTCCTCGACGAAGCGGTAATCGACAACATTGCCGGGGGTCGGGGTGATGAAGCCGCCTTCCGCCCAGAGCGGGTAGGGCACCCCGTCCCGCTCGGCCCGCCGGCGCAGATTGTCGGCGGGGCAGAAGAACCACGCCCAGGCGACGAAGCCGTCGTCGTCGGGGCGCCAGCAGGCAACAATAGCGGTCAGATCGGTATTGCTCGACAGGTCCACCGCAAGCCAGCAGGGCCGGCCCTCCAATAAGGCAAGATCCACCGGCGCAGCGCCCTGGTCGTAGATGTCCATATCAACGAAGGGATCGGCCGATTGGTCGAGCCATATATTCAGATGAAGCTGTTTGAAGGCTTCCCTGTCGGCAGGGCGAGACTCTGCTTCCCTGGCGAGCTGGCGCAACCCCTCGATATCCGGGAAGCCCTGGGCCAGACCCGGGTTGGCGGCCTGCCAGACGGCTTCGTCGCGCCAGTCTGCATCCCGCGGCGATTCGAACAGGATTGGCAGAAAGCCTGCGTCCTCAACCTCGCCCAGGGCAACCTTGCGGGCATAGCTGTAGATATCCCAGGCAATGTTGTCTTGTCCCCTGCCCGCTGTGGTGATGACCACCAGCAGCGAGCCCGACACCTTTACCAGGCCGGTGCGAAGCACGTCCCACAGATCGCGCCGCTTCCACGCATGCAGTTCGTCGGCCAGGACGAAGGACGGGGTGCGCCCGTGTTGGGTGCCGGCATCGGCCGCGATGGCTTCCAGGAAGGCACCGGACATCGGGTGCGTTAACCGATTCTTGTAGTCAACAATCGAGGTTGCACGCTCGATCCGCCGGTCGGCTCGGACAATGCCGACGGCTTCCTCATAAGAAATTCGTGCCTGTTTGTGGTCAGCCGCCGCCGCCACCGCCTGGCCGCCGGGGACCCGCTCGGGGCCAAATGTGTGCAGCAGGGCCAGAGCTGCACCGAGGGCGGTCTTTCGGTTCCCGCGGGGCAGCAGAATAAACACCGAGCGGACAATCCGCCGGCCGCTGTCGTCGCATGGGCCGTAGATCCGCCGAACAAGGCGTTCCTGCCATGGGGCCAACTCAAAGGCCTGGCCAGGCTGCCTGGACTTCGGATGCTTCAGAGCGCGAAGAAACCGCACCGCCCGCTCGCCATAACCGAGCGGA
>JAJFJE010000077.1 GCA_021774355.1 Alphaproteobacteria bacterium | reverse complement strand
AAGGCATAGGCGTCGTCCTTCAGGGTCGAGGTCGAGAGGTTCTTGGCCGCGCCTTCGTCCACGATGACCACGGTCGGGCCCACGCCGATCTCCCAGCCGTCGGATTTGTCGACATATTTGACGGCCTTGTCGGTCATCAGGAACACGGCGTAGGAATAGGACTGGGCGCCGGCCTGCAGGCCCCAGGACGCGGTGACGGAATTGTAATAGGCGTGGACCTTTCCGCCGCGCAGCAGCGCCCCTTCGCCGTAGCTGCCGCCGAACACGAGTCCGGCCTTGACGATGTTCGGGAAGATCAGGATGGCCTTGGCCTTATGCGACAGGCTCTCGGCCAGGGGATTGAGCCGGTAGAGCGATTGCAGCGCCTGCTTGCTGTCGCGGTCGAGATCGTCGGTGGTCGCGGCACGGGCCGGCGCCGCAATCCCTGCCGTAATCAGTGGCGTTGCCGCCAGCATGATGGCGAGCATGACGGCGCGTGCCGTGATTATGTGCTTTGTGGTCATCTTGTTTTCCTGACGGATGAAGGCCGTTTCGCCGTCATGGCGAAGCCGGACCCGTTGAGCGGAATGTCGATGGGTGCCGGGGGCCGGTTTGAAGACAGCTTGTTTACCAACCATAGCCCATGTGCGGCGCGCCGAACAACGCGACGATGAGAAGGACCAGCAGCAAAATGCCGATCACGCTGAACCCCCTGCGCCCGTAATACTGACGGCTGAAGCCGTAATAGCCACCGCCGCAGAAAACGAGCAGAAGGATCAGAATGAGGATAAGCATAGGTGGATACCTTGTGAAGGCAGGATAAGCGAAAAAATTCTCATGGTGTGGCAACAACGCCTTTACGTTCTTCGCGCTATGCCGCATGTCGTCTGGCGTATTGCGATCCGGGCGGTATTGGGTGTGATCTGACGGTAACGCCCGGCGAGGGGGCGAGGCAGGATCGGAAAATACTCAGTCCGTGGCTGCGCCCCATGCCCCGCGCCGAAATCTGTCCGGCGTCGATGCGCCGCCTGGACGCCGCGCGTTGCGTCCCGGCCGCGCCGTCAATGGCAGGGATTTGGCCGGAGGGCGGCCCGGCGTCAGCCGCCTGAATCGCAATATTACCGAGCAATATCAATGCGTCGTTCGGGTGCAGGCGGCCTGCTGCCGGTGCGCCGGTCGGTCAGGTCCCCTGGCGTGTGACGACCGGGTCGCGCGACCCGGTGCAGCGGCCGCTCGACGGTGCTGCGGCGGAATATTCCACGGATCTTAAGAGACTATTTGTCAATGACACGTACCTATCAACCTGTGATGATGATTACCGTTTCGGCGGCGAAGGGTAGCCGCGTTTGCCCGTGCCGCCTTCAACCGTAGGAGGCTGTCATGGCGGCCGATAAAGACGCCAGCGATGCGACCATTCTCTTGAAACGCGTGGGGGCCGAGGCGGTGTCCTACCGCAGCTTCGATGCCGCGCCCATGCCCGACGAAGCCGGGCGCGGGTGGAAGCTGCTGTCTGCCATGAGCGCGCCGACCCGGCCGACCGATCCCGGCGCAGGTGCCGAACCGGCCGCGGCCGAGGCCGTGCCGGACTTCGTGACCGAGGAGCTGCCGGTCGACTGCACGGAGGCCGCGGTTCTCGATCTGGACGATCGGCCGCCGCGGCCTGCCCGGCGGCCGGCCCGCACCCGACCCGTCCGTGCAATGGCGCCGGAGGTCGCGGCTTCGCCCGCCGAACCGGCCCGGCAGCCGAAGCCGTTCGCGAAGATGTTCAAGCGCGGCTCGCCCGATGCTGCTGCGGACAGTAATGGAACAGATCTCGCCACCTTGTTTGCAAGATTGTCCTGAATGGCGCTGGTGGCGGTGTCCTCGCCCAAGGGCGGTGTCGGCAAGACCACCCTGGTTGCCAATCTCGGCGTCGCCCTGGCGGGCCTGGGCTGGCAGGTCAGCCTGGTCGATTTTGATGTGCAGAACGCCCTGCGGCTTCACTTCGACCTGCCGATCGACGACCCGGCAGGCTATGCCGGCCATGCCGCGGAGACCGACTGGGCGATCGCGGCCCGGCCGGTGGCACCGGGCCTTCGCCTGGTGCCCTATGGCCAGGTCGAGCAGCGGCAGCGACTGCGCCTGGACGGTCTCCTGGCCGAGGGCGGAGCCAAATTCCTCGGGCCGCGCCTTGGGGCGATGTTGACCGGGCCCCGGGCCATGGTCATTGCCGATACGGCGCCGGGCCCCACCCCGGCCCTGGCCGCCCTGGAGGACCTGGCCGATCTGCGTATTGCCGTGCTGCTGAGCGACGCGACCTCACTGGCGCTGCTGCCCCAGGCGGTCGCCGCCGGCCGGTTCTTCCATCGGCCGTCCAGCGCCGAACGGCCGCTGCAACTGATCTTGAACCAGATCAATGTCAAGCGCCGCCTGAGCCGCGATATTGCCGCCTTCGTTCACCAGCGGGCAGAGGGCGTCCTGCTCGGCACGGTCCGCCAGGACGAGGCCCTGGCCGAGGCGGTGGCGCAACAGGACAGTATTTTCGGCTATGCCCCCCATTCCGGTGCAGCCCAGGACATCATGGCCATTGCCCGGCGGGTCGATCAGAGCCTCGGCGGGCGCGCGGCCGCGGTCCGCGTGCCGCACGGCGTAGCCGGCTGACGGCGGAGGGCAGGGCAATGCGCATTGGCCATTGGCACGAAAACGCGCGGCTCCGCCAGGCCGGGCTGCTGGTCCTGGCCGCGGTCGGGCTGGGCGTCTGCGTGCTGGTCGCGACGACCCCGCTGACCGTCGGATCCCAGCTCCTGTTCGGCGCCGTCACCATGCTGTTCCTGGTGTCGTGCCGGTCGTTCCACGGCCGGCGCATCACCTTGTTCCTGTCGCTGCTGGCGATCACCGTCTCCAGCCGCTACATCTACTGGCGGACCACCGAAACCCTGGATTTCGACAATGTCACGGGCTGGGTGCTCGGCCTTGGCCTTTATCTCGCCGAACTCTAAGCGTGGCTGATGCTGTTCTTCGGCTTTCTGCACACGATCTGGCCGCTGGAGCGGCCGATCCGGCCGCTGCGCGAGGCGCCCGAGACCTGGCCC
>JAJFJE010000076.1 GCA_021774355.1 Alphaproteobacteria bacterium | reverse complement strand
GAGCAGGCGTTTCCCGGCTATGGTTTCGCCCAGCACAAGGGTTATGGCACGGCGATCCACCGGGAGGCCCTACAACGTCTTGGGGTATCGGCCTTTCACCGTACTTCATATGGTCCGGTCAAATCCTTGATTCAAAAGGACTATTGACGGCGACTCGGGGCCGACTCAGGATGCCGGTCGAATCGGGGGCCGGGGCCATGGACAAACAGACGAAAAGCATTCGGGTCGCCAGCACTGGGGTCGCCAGCACTGGGGTGGCCAGCATGCCGCTCGACCAGGTCCTGGTCGGCGACTGCCTGGAGATGCTCAAGCGGATTCCGGACAAGTCGGTCGATCTGGTCTTTGCCGACCCGCCCTATAATCTGATGCTCGATCGGGGAACCCGTGGCGGCAGCCTGCGCCGGCCGGACCAGAGTCTGGTCGACGGCGTCGACGACGCCTGGGACCGGTTCGGCGAGAGTGCCGATGTTGCCGACAGCTACGCCCTCTATGACCGTTTCAGCCGGGCGTGGCTGGGCCAGTGCCGGCGCATTCTCAAGGACACCGGCACGCTGTGGGTGATCGGCTCCTACCACAACATCTTCCGCCTGGGGGTGGCGCTGCAGGATCTGGGCTTCTGGCTGCTCAACGACGTGATCTGGCGCAAGGCCAATCCGATGCCCAATTTCCGCGGAAGGCGCTTTACCAACGCCCACGAGACGCTGATCTGGGCGGCCCGCAACGAGGCCCAGAAGACCTATACCTTCAACTACGACGCCATGAAGGCGCTGAACGACGAATTGCAGATGCGCTCGGACTGGCTCCTGCCGATCTGTTCGGGCGGGGAACGGCTGAAGGACCAGACTGGCCAGAAGCTGCACCCGACCCAGAAGCCCGAGGCCTTGCTCTACCGCATCCTGCTCGCCTCGTCCCATCCCGGCGACATCGTCGTCGATCCGTTCTTCGGCACCGGCACCACCGGCGCGGTCGCCACGCTTCTCGGCCGGCACTATATCGGGGTCGAGCGGGACGAGGCCTATGCCGCCGAGGCCCGGGCCCGGATCGCGGCCATCCAGGACGGCGACGCCGTGCCCCTGTCGGTCACCCGCTCGCGCCGGGAGGAACCGCGCATTCCGTTCGGGCAGGTGGTCGAGTCCGGGCTGATCCGGCCCGGTACCGTGCTGGTCGACCAGCGCCGCCGCTGGCGGGCCAAGGTGCGCGCCGACGGGACCCTGGTGACCGGCGACGCGACCGGCTCGATCCACCGCATGGGGGCCCATGTCCAGGGCGCGCCGGCCTGCAATGGCTGGACCTTCTGGCATCTGGAGCATGGCGACCAACTGGTCCCGATCGACGTCTTCCGCAGCCGGCTGCGGGCGGAACTGGGGGCCGCCGGGGCCTAGCTTGCGATCCCCGACGATCGCCCCGCCCGACCCCCTCCCGGCGAAGGGCGAGGGGGCCGGGGGTGACCCTCAGCGCAGCGCCGCCTTGACCAGGGGGCTCGCCTTGGCGAAATCCATCACCCCGCCATGGCGCTGGCGCAGCAAGGCGATCACCGCCCCCATATCCTTCATCGACGTGGCGCCGGTTTCCTGAATGGCTGCGGCGACCGCGGCGGCGGTCGCTTCGGTCGACATCTGCTGGGGCAGGAAACACTCGATCACGGCGATTTCCGCCCGCTCCTTGTCGGCCAGGTCGGTCCGGGCGCCCTTCTCGAAAGCCTCGATCGAATCGCGCCGCTGCTTGATCATCTTCTGCAGCACGGCGACAATTTCCGCCGGCCCGACGCCACCGTCCGGACCATCGGTGCGGGCGGCGATGTCGCGGTCCTTGAGCGCGGCCAGCACCAGGCGGAGGGTGGAGACCCGGGGCATGTCCTTGGCCCGCATGGCCTCCTTCAGAGCCTCGTTCAATTTATCGCGCATGGCATCCTCCGGGTTCTGCGGCCGGCACCATAGCGCCCCTGGTTGGACGAGAACAGCGATTGCCGCCGCCGGATCGGACCGCTATAGGCTGGGGTCCGAGTTTCACCGCGAGAGTTATCCCCCGTGAACATCGCCATCATCGGTACCGGCTATGTGGGCCTGGTGTCCGGCGCCTGTTTCGCCGATTTCGGGCATGATGTGGTCTGCGTCGACAAGGATGCCGGCAAGATCGCCGCCCTGCAGGCGGGGCAGATCCCGATCTACGAGCCGGGGCTCGACGCCGTGGTCGCCCGCGGCGCCGCCACCGGCCGGCTGCGCTTCACCCTGGAGATTGCCCAAGCGGTGCAGGGTGCCGAGGTTGTGTTCATCGCCGTGGGGACGCCGTCGCGCCGTGGCGACGGCTATGCCGACCTGTCCTTCGTGTTCGCGGCGGCGCGCGAAGTGGCGGCCGCCCTGACCGGCTTTACCGTCGTCGTGAACAAGTCGACGGTGCCGGTCGGGACCGGTGACGAGGTCGAGCGGATCATCCGCGAGATCCGGCCCGACGCTGCCTTTGCCGTCGCGTCGAACCCGGAATTCCTGCGCGAGGGCGCCGCCATCGAGGATTTCAAGCGGCCCGACCGGATCATCATCGGGGTCGAGGACGAGGCGGCCCGCGGGGTCATGGCCGAAGTCTACCGGCCGCTGAATCTCAATGCCCCGCCAATCCTGTTTTGCGGGCGCCGGACCGCCGAACTGACCAAATATGCCGCCAATGCCTTCCTTGCGACCAAGATCACCTTCATCAACGAAATCGCCGACCTGTGCGAGAAGGTCGGCGCCGATGTCCAGGAAGTGGCCCGCGGCATCGGCCTGGACCGGCGCATCGGGGCCAAATTCCTTCATGCCGGTCCCGGCTATGGCGGCTCGTGCTTTCCCAAGGACACGGTCGCGCTGATCAAGACCGCCCAGGACCAGAACGCGCCCCTGCGCATCGTCGAGACCGTGGTGGCGGTCAACGACCAACGCAAGCGGGCCATGGCCCGCAAGGTGATTGCGGCCTGCGGCGGCGATGTCCGGGGCAAGACCATCGCCGTGCTGGGCCTGTCGTTCAAGCCGAACACCGACGACATGCGCGAGGCGCCGGCGGTCGATATCATCCGGGCGCTGCAGGATGCCGGGGCGCGGATCCGCGCCCATGACCCGGTGGCGATGGAGCAGGCGGCCGCGGTCTTGGACGACGTCGCTTTCGCCGCCGATCCCTATGACTGCGCCGAGGGCGCGGACGCCCTGGTCCTGGTTACCGAATGGGAGGCCTTTCGCGCTCTCCAGTTCGACCGCCTGAAGACGATCATGCGCCACCCGGAGGTGGTCGATTTGCGCAACATCTATCGCCCGATGGAAATGGCGCGCCGCGGCTTCCACTATATCGGGGTCGGGATCGCCGACGCTTAGGCGGGAGCCCGCCCGGGCGCCGGCGACCGGCTCAGGCCGCGAAGACGAAGTCCGCTGCTGTCACCTGGGCCTGATCGATGCCGATCAGGGTGATGGTCGAGATCGGCCCGAGGAACTTGATCAGGGCGTTGCCGTCGACATCCTCGCCGATCGTCGCGCCATCGGCCTGGGCCGCGGCAAGCGAGGCATAGCCGTTGATCTGCAACCGGTCGATGCCGTCTTCGAAGTCGAAGATCCGGTCCCGGCCGAAGCTGCTGTCGCCGATGGTGAAGATAAAGGTGTCGCGATCGCCGTCGGTGCCGCCGAACAGGAGGTCATTGCCGGTACCGCCGTCGATGCGGTCGGTGCCTTCGTCGCCATAGATGACGTCGTTGCCGGCCTCGCCGAACAGGCGGTCATAGTCGTCGCCGCCATAGATCGTGTCGGCGCCGCTGCGCCCCGATATGGTGTCCCGGTCGCCGAACCCCGACAATTCGTCGTTGCCCCGCTCGCCCTTGATGTTGTTGCGGGCCGAATTGCCTTCGATGACCACCGCTGCGGCGCCATAGGCATTCAGGTTTTCCAGGGCGACGCCATCGGCCAGGGTGAAGCTGCCGACGATATAGGCGGTGTCGGTGCCCTCGCCGTCGGCTTCGACGACGCTGTCGGCGCCGTCGATATAATAGGTGTCGTTGCCCGTGCCGCCGGTCGCGGTGTCGGCATTGCCGCCGTCCTGCATATAGAATTTGTCGTTGCCGTCGCCGCCATAAAGGGTGTCCGCGCCCAGGCCGCCGGTGATGGCGTCGGTGCCGCCAAAGCCGTAAAGGACATCGTCGCCATCCTTGCCGGAGATCCGGTCATTGCCGCTGAACAACAGGGACAGGAAGGCATTGGCGTCATGGGCGTCGATCGCCGCGGCGACCGACAGGACCCCGACGCTCAGTTGCGACATGGTGAACTGCACCGCATCGTCCACGACGGAGGTCATGGATTTGACCGTCCCGCCCGTGGGCGTTCCGTTGGCGTCGTAGGTGAAGCCGCTTCCGATCAGGTCGATATGGTCGGTGCTGTCGATGTCGATGCGCAGTTTGGTCGCGGTCGCGGTCCCGAAAACGCCGGAAAACGCGCTGTTCGCGAAGGCAAACATGTCGAGATCGGTTCTGATGCTAAGATTTGCCATGGTGTTGCTCCCCCAGCTCCGGTTTGCCGAATTGATTTCAGGTATTTTTAATCTTGGCCGGCAGGGGGTTTCGGCAAGTTTATTTTCTTGCCATATTGGGAGTATTTGAAACATCAAGAAATCCTAGAATAAGGAATATGAACTGACTTGTCTGCCGGCGGGAATTGTTTAAGAAATTGCTGTCGTGCCCGACAGCCTTGCCGTCGGTGCGGCGACGGTCCCGCTACGGCCCGGCCCGGTTGCCTGGCGGCGTCCCCAAGCTCTTCCCGCCACTGCCCTATCCTATTGAATTGACGGATCTTCGGCGGGCGAACCGGATTCCACTTCGGCTGAAGATGCGTTAGGCTGCCCGGCCATGCTGCGCCCCCGCCGTGCTGTTCCCCGCCATGCCGACCGCTGCGACGACCACCATGTCTGAACGGGCCGGTGGCCGGGTCGGCGTGCTGTCCCTGCCCATGTTTTATCGGGTGCCCGGCCTTGCGCGCTTTCTGGGCGACCTCGGCGCGCCGGTATGGCTCAGCGGGCTTCTCCCGCCAGCGGCCGATATCACGCATATTGCCGGCTGGGGCCGCAAGCCGATCGCGCTACGGGCAATGCACTATGCAGCGCGCTGGAAGCGGCCCTTCGTCACCCTGGAAGACGGCTTCATGCGCTCGGTCGGATTGGGGGTGCGCGGCGTGAAGCCGCTTGCCCTGGCGCTGGATCATCGTGGCGTCTACTACGATCCCGACCGGCCCTCGGACCTGGAAGCCCTGATTGTCGCCGCGGCGGCTGCCCCGGCGGCGGCGGCCGAGCGCGGGCGCGACCTGATCGGGCTGATGCGCCGGCACGGCATCGGCAAGTATAACGAGGCTCTGGACCTGCCGGACGACGATCCGGCCGGCCGGGGGCGGCCCCTGATCCTGGTCGTCGACCTGACCCGGGGCGACACCGCGGTGGTTGCCGGCGGCGCCGGACCGGCGGATTTCCTGGCCATGCTCGATGCGGCGCTTGCCGAACATCCAGGTGCCGATATCCGGGTACGGGTTCACCCCGACGTCCTGGCCGGGCGGCGGCAAGGCTATCTCGCCGATGCCGCGCGCATCCGCAACGTGCCCCTGGAGGCGCGTGCCGTGGCCTGGCCCAGCCTCGCCCGGCGGGCAGCGCAGGTCTATGTGGTGTCGAGCCTGGCCGGCTGCGAAGCCCTGATCCAGGGCGTTCCGGTCACCTGTTTCGGCCGCCCCTTCTATGCCGGCTGGGGCCTCACCGACGACCGTTGCCCGCTGCCCCGGCGGACCGCCCGGCCGACTCTCGACGCCCTGGTCGGCGCCGCCTATTTCGACTATTGCCGCTATCTCGATCCGCTGACCGACCGGCCGGTCGATGCCTTGACGGTGGCGCGTCATATCGCCCGCCTGCGCGAACGCGACCGGCGCTTTGCCGGCAACACGGTGGTGGTCGGCCTGCGTCCCTGGAAGCGGGCCAATGTCCGGCCCTATCTCGCGGGCCGGCACGGCCGCCTGTCCTTTACCGCAGACCTGCCCGCGGCGCTGCGGCGCGTCGGCGACGGGCCCGGCCGGGTGGTCACCTGGGCGGCGAGCGAGCCGGCGGGGATTGCCGCCGCCGCGGCCGCTGCCGGCGTCGACCATCTGCGGATCGAGGACGGTTTCCTGCGCTCGGTCGGGCTGGGCTCCAACCATGTGGCGGCGGCCTCCCTGGTGCTCGACGCACGGGGCATCTATTTCGATCCGCGGCAGCCCAGCGACCTCGAAGTCCTTCTGGCCGAGACCTGCTTTGACGAGGGCCAATTGGCCGAGGCCGGCCGGCTGATCGCGCTGATCGTCGCCCGCCAACTGTCAAAATATAATGTCGGCCGGTCCGCTGCCGCGCTGATCGCGGCGCCCGCCGGGCGCTGGCGGATCCTGGTGCCCGGCCAGGTCGAGGACGATGCCTCGGTGCGTCTCGGGGCGGCCGGCATGGGCGGCAATCTGGGGCTGCTCAAGGCGGTCAGGGCGCGCGCGCCCGACGCCTGGGTGGTCTACAAGCCCCATCCCGATGTCGAGGCGGGCAACCGGATCGGTGCCATCCCGTCGGCCATATCCCTGCGTTATGCCGACCAGGTGGTCGACAATGCCTCGGTGGTATCGCTGTTCGGGCAGGTCGATGCGATCCACACCATGACCTCCCTGGTCGGCTTCGAAGGCCTGTTGCGGGGCCTGCCGGTAGTGACTTATGGCCAGCCCTTCTATGCCGGATGGGGGCTGACCGAGGATCGCGACCCGCCGCCCCGTCGGGGGCGGATCCTGCCGCTCGAAGCCCTGGTGGCGGGCGCGCTGATGCTTTATCCGCGTTATGTCGACCCGGACCGGGGCCTGCCCTGCGACGTCTGGCATGTGGTTGACAGCCTCAGCCGTTCCGGCCCGCGGCCGGTCTCCCGCTCCGGGGCGCAGTTGCGCCGTGGCGCCGCCCTGGTCCGGGCGATGTTCCGCTCGCTCGGCGTGTAGTCGGCCGGGCGGCTCCGCTACAGCACCTCCTTCAGGCGTGCGGACTGGTCCAGGGCGGTGACCAGAACACCTTCGGGGCTGACCACGATGGCCAGGCCCTCGACCCCCAGTACCCGGACCGGCAGGTGGTTCGACACGACCAGGCTGTTGCTGCAGTCCTTGACCTTGACGTCGCCGATCCGGACATTGCCGGCGCCGTCCTTGGGCAGTTCCGCGTGGGCGCTGCGCCAATTGCCCAGGTCCGACCAGCCGCAATCCAGCGGTACGGTGGCGACTTCGGCGGCCCGTTCGAACAGGGCATAGTCGATCGACTTGCGCTCGGCCTGGAGGAAGGCGTCCCGGTCGAGGGTCAAGGTGTCCGGCGCGGCGGCCGGGCGGGCCGCCCGGACCGCGGCGCGGGCGGCCGCCAGGATCGCCGGCATATGACGCTCGGCCTCGGCAAAGAAGCCGGCGGCGGTGAAGGCGAACATGCCGCTGTTCCAGTCGAAGCGACCGCTTTCCAGATAGCGCTGGGCGACCGCCAGTTCCGGCTTTTCGTGAAAGCTGGCCACGGCATAGGCGGTGTCGCGGCCGGGCAGGGCGGCGCCGCGCTCGACATAGCCGAATTCGGTCGCCGGCCGGTCGGCCCGGATGCCGAAGGTGACCAGGCGGCCTTCCCGGGCCAGTTCTGCGGCGGTGGCGAAGGCGGCGGCAAAGGCGGCGGTGTCGCGGATCAACTGGTCCGAGGGAAAAATGCCGATGGCGACGTCGGTGCCGTGGCGATCGGCCACCCAAGCCGCGGCGGCGGCGATGGCGGCTGCCGAATCCCGCCGCTCGGGCTCCAGCAGGATGGTCGCACCGGTGATTCCCGCGGCCGCCATCTGGCGCCGGACCTCGGCTTCGTGGATGACGTTGCAGATGATCAGCGGCGCCGTCGCCCCGGGCAGGGCGAGCCGCTCGAGGGTGATCTGGAACAGGCTTCGGCCCTGCCACAGGGGCAGGAACTGCTTGGGACTGGCGTCCGTCGACAACGGCCAAAACCGGGTCCCGGAGCCCCCGCACAATACCACCGGCACCAAACCTGTCATCGCACCCTCGATCATTTGACGGCCCCGGCCGCTTGTACGGGGCGGGCGGCGGCCGGGGCAAGGCTTAACTGCCGTGATCTTGTCGGCCGTCACATCGCCGGCGCGGGGAATGCCGAAACGCCCCGCACAGAGAGCGGGGCGAGGGGCTTTCCGCCGCCACGGCGCGACGCTACAGTCGCCGCCATGCGGGTCCTGCATCACCTGCCCCTGTCGCCCTTCTCCCGGAAGGTGCGTGTCGTCCTCAAGGAAAAAGCACTGGAGTTCGATCTCGAGGTCGAACGGGTGTGGGAGCGCCGGCTCGACTTTCTCACCCTGAATCCGGCCGGCCAGGTGCCTGTGCTGCAGGATGATGGCGGGCTGGTGCTGGCCGACAGCACGGTGATCTGCGAATATCTCGACGAAGCCTATCCCGAGCGCCCGATCCTGCTGGGGGACGCCGCGGGCCGGGCGGAAGCCCGCCGCCTGGCCTCCTGGTTCGATCACAAATTCCATCTCGAGGTCGGCCTGAACCTGGTCTACGAAAAGGTGCTCAAGCGCTTCATGGGCCTGGGCACGCCCGATACCGCCTCGATCCGCGCGGGCAAGCATAATATCCGCATCCACCTCGACTATATCGGCTACCTCGCCGAACGGCGGCGCTGGCTGGCCGGGGACGGC
>JAJFJE010000075.1 GCA_021774355.1 Alphaproteobacteria bacterium | reverse complement strand
CAGGCGGCGGAAGCGGATCGGCGACAAATGGCTGGCGGTGACCGTCGCAACCATCTGGTCGGACAATTCGATGATCGCCGTGGCGTGGTGGAAATCCGGCGTGTCGAAGCGGGCCAGGCCGTCGATCTGCACCCGCCCCGGATCGGCGCCGGTCAAGGCGAGAATCAGGTCGATGTCGTGAACCATCAGGTCGTCGATCACGTCGACGTCGACGATCCGGGCGACCCGGCCCATGCGCCGCGCGGTCAGGGCATGAATCCGGCCGAGGTCGCCACGCCGCGCTTCCAGGGCCTGGAACGCGGGATTGAACCGTTCGAGATGGCCCACCGCAACCTTGACCTGGCGGCGCCGGGCAAAGGCCGCCAGCCGCTCGCCCTCGGCTGCGTCCAGGGCCAGCGGCTTTTCGATCAGGCAGTGGACGCCGGCGGAAATCAGGGCCTCGGCAATCTCCACATGGGTGGTCGAGGGGGTGGCGATCGAGACGGCATCGACCGGCGGCAGGTCGACCAGCCGCTCGATGATCGGGGCGTTGGTCACGGCGCGGATCTCGTCGTGGCGATGGCCGCTGGGATCGACCGCCGCGACCAGTTGGCAGCCCGCCAGGCGGCCATAGCAGCGCAGGTGATTCTGGCCCATGCGGCCGGCGCCGATGACGGCAATGCGAACGGGCTTGGGCGAGGCTGTCATGGCCTCTCGATAGCCAAGACCGGCAGCTTATTCAAGGAACGGCTTGCGACAATTGATGACAGAGGACGGCTGGCGGCCAAACGCCGGCGGCGCGGTGAAAGCCCGTTTGACATTCAGGTCGCCCTGGCTATAGTTCGCGCTCTCGCCGGGGCTGTGCGGTCCCGGCGCGGCCGGCATTGAGCGGCCGATCGTGCAAACGAGATCGTGGCGAACGAGACAGACTGGCGGCACCCGAGACATGACCAAGCGTTCAGAGTCGAAATATAAGAGCAATCGCCGGTTCGGCCAGAATTTGTGGGGCCGGCCGAAGAGCCCGGTCAACCGCCGCGAATATGGCCCGGGCCAGCACGGCCAGCGCCGCAAGAGCAAGGTCTCGGACTTTGGCGCCCAGATGGTCGCCAAGCAGAAGCTCAAGGTCTATTACGGCAACATCACCGAAAAGCAGTTCCGCAACCTCTATACCGAGGCGGCGCGGCGCAAGGGCGACACCGGCGAGAATCTGGTTGGCCTTCTGGAGCAGCGCCTGGACGCGGTGGTCTATCGCCTGAAATTCGTCCCGACCGTGTTCTCGGCCCGGCAGCTGGTCAATCATGGCCATGTCAAGGTCAATGGCCGGCGGGTCAACATCCCCAGCTATCAGGTCAAGGTCGGCGACGTCGTCGAACTGACCGCGCGGGCCAAGGACATGGCCCTGGTCATGGATGCCCTGCAGTCGTCCGAGCGGGATGTCCCCGACTATCTCCAGATCGACGCAAGCAAGGGCGTCGGCAGCATGATCCGCGTGCCCCTGCTGGCCGACGTGCCCTATCCGGTGCAGATGGAACCGAACCTGGTGGTCGAGTTCTATTCGCGCTGATCCCTGGGGCTTAGCCACGCGAAAGGGCGCCGAAAGGCGCCCTTTTTGTTTGACCATGCCGTGGTGCGGCGGCCGTCTGGCCGGCCCGGCAACCGACCATCTCGCCCAGGAGGCGATTGCCTGGTCCGGCGCGACGCCAGAGCCTGACGACGCCAGAGCCTGACGACGCCAGAGCTTCAGGCCGCCGTGGTGGTGGCCACGCCCTTGTCCGCCATATAGCTCTGCAACTCGCCCGACAGGTACATTTCGCGCACGATGTCGCAGCCGCCGACGAATTCGCCCTTCACATAGAGTTGGGGAATGGTCGGCCATTCCGAGAAGCGCTTGACGCCGTCGCGGATCGACGGGTCGGACAGCACGTCGACCCCCTTGAACTGGACCCCCAGACGGTTCAGCACCTGCACGACGGTCGACGAGAAGCCGCATTGCGGAAAGACCGGGGTCCCCTTCATGTAGAGCACGACCGGGTTGTCCGAAATTTCGCGCCGGATGCGCTCGAAGACTTCATCGCTCATAATTCGGCTCCTGAGCGGCGAGGTGCCGCCTGATCAACGAAACTTAAGATGCCCCTGGCATGATCGCAAGGCGGTACCCGATCAGGCGTCTGGTGGCGCCGCCGTCTGCAACGCCAGGGCGTGGAGTTCGCCGCCCATCGCACCCTTCAGGGCCTGGTAGACCATCTGATGCTGCTGCACCCGGGTCTTGCCCTTGAAGGCGGGCGAAACCACCATGGCCGCGTAATGGTCGCCGTCGCCGCGGAGATCCTCGATGGTCACCTGGGCCTCGGGCAGGGCGGCCTCGATCAGGCTTTTGATCTGTCCGGCATCCATGGGCATGCGAGTCTCTCCTGCCTAAGCTTGGGCCATATAGGCCGGCAGCCAGCCCTCATGGACCTGGCGCAGCGCTGCCAGATCGGCGAGCGCGCGTCCGTCCATGGTCAGGGCGTCGCCGCCGGTGACCCCCAGTGCGGCGGCCACCACGCCGGCCGCCGCGGCCGCCGCGAGAATAGCACCGGCGGCGTCGGCCGGAACCGCGACCAGATAGCGGGCCTGGTCTTCGCCGAACCAGAAGGCGGCGCGATGGCGGGTCCCCGGGGGCGTTGTCAGGTCCGCCCCGCGCCCGCCCGCCAGGGCCATCTCGGCCAATGCCACCAGCAGGCCGCCATCGGCGACGTCGTGGCAGGTCCGGACCTGGCCGCGGACGATCAGGTCACGAACGAAATCGCCGGTGCGCCGCTCGGCGGCCAGATCCACCGGGGGCGGCGCGCCATCCTCCCGGCCGGTCGCGCTGCGCAGATATAGCGACTGGCCGAGCCAGCCGGCGGTGCGGCCAACCACCAGGATGGCTTCGCCCGGAGCCTTGAAGGCGATGGTGGCAAACCGCGTGTGGTCGTCAAGCAGGGCAATGCCGCCGATTGCCGGGGTGGGCAGGATGCCCTGGCCCTTGGTTTCGTTGTAGAGCGAGACATTGCCCGAAACCACGGGGAAGTCGAGGGCGCGGCAGGCCTGGGCCATGCCTTCGATGGCGCCGACGAACTGGCCCATGATGCGTGGCCGCTCGGGATTGCCGAAATTCATGCAGTCGGTAATCGCCAGGGGCAGGCCACCCACCGCGGTCAGGTTGCGCCAGCACTCGGCGACGGCCTGGGCGCCGCCCGCCACCGGATCGGCCTGGACATAGCGCGGCGTGCAATCGGTCGCGACCGCCAGGCCCTTGGGGCTGCCCGGCAGGCGCAGCAGGGCGGCGTCGCCGCCCGGCCGGACGACGGTGTCGCCGCCCACCAGATGGTCGTATTGCTCGATGATCCAGCGCTTGGAACACAGGTCCGGGCTGCCCAGAAGGGCGCTCAGGGCGGCGCCCAGATCGGCCGGCTCGGCGATCGTGGCCGGGTCGATCGGCGGCTGCGGGGGGGTCGGTTCCCAGGGCCGGTGATAGATCGGGCTCTGATCGGTCAGCGGCCCCACCGGAATGTCGGCGACCACCGCGCCGCGATGATGCAGCACCAGCCGGCCGGTATCGGTAACCAGGCCGATCACCGCAAAGGCGAGGCCCCATTTCTCGAAGATCGCCCGCGCCGCGGCCTCGCGCCCCGGCTTCAGGATCATCAGCATGCGTTCCTGGCTTTCCGAGAGCATCATCTCGTAGGCCGTCATGCCGGTCTCGCGCTGCGGCACATGGTCGAGCATCAATTCGATGCCGACGCCGCCCTTGGACGCCATCTCGACGCTGGACGAGGTCAGGCCCGCGGCCCCCATGTCCTGGATGGCGACGATGGCATCGCTTGCCATCAGTTCCAGGCAGGCTTCCAGCAGCAATTTCTCGGTAAACGGATCGCCGACCTGAACCGTCGGGCGCTTTTCTTCCGACGTCTCGTCGAACTCGGCCGAGGCCATGGTGGCCCCGTGAATGCCGTCGCGCCCGGTCTTGGAGCCGACATAGACCACCGGATTGCCGACCCCGGCGGCGGCCGAATAGAAGATCTTGTCGGTCCGGGCCAGGCCGACGGTCATGGCATTGACCAGGATGTTGCCGTCATAGGCCGGGTGGAAGCTGCACTCGCCGCCCACCGTCGGGATGCCCATGCAATTGCCATAGCCGCCGATGCCGGCGACCACGCCGCCGACCAGGTGCCGGGTTTTCGGATGGTCGGGCGCGCCGAAGCGCAAGGGGTCGAGAATGGCGATCGGCCGGGCGCCCATGGTGAAGACATCGCGCAGGATGCCGCCGACTCCAGTTGCCGCCCCCTGATAGGGCTCGATGAAGCTGGGATGGTTGTGGCTCTCCATCTTGAAGATGGCGGCCAGGCCGTCGCCCAGGTCGACCACGCCGGCATTCTCGCCCGGGCCGCAGATCACCCGCGGGCCGCTGGTCGGCAGGGTCTTGAGGTGGACCCGCGACGATTTATAGGAGCAGTGCTCGGACCACATCACCGAGAAGATGCCCAGCTCCGTCAGGTTCGGCTCGCGTCCCATGATCTCGAGCACGCGGGCATATTCATCGGTCGTGAGGCCGTGGCCGGCAATGATTTCAGGGGTTATCTGAGACATTACGGCAGGGCCTTGGCAAGGCTGGCGAACAGGGCGGAGCCATCGCTGCCGCCGAGCATGGCCTCGGTCATGTTTTCGGGGTGCGGCATCATTCCCAGGACATTGCGCCGGTCGTTGAAGACACCGGCGATGTTACGGGCGGAACCGTTCACGCTGGTCGCCGGGGTGACGACCCCGGCGGCGTCGCAATAGCGAAAGGCGACGCGGCCTTCGCCTTCCAGCCGGTCGAGCGTGTGGTCGTCGGCAAAATAATTGCCTTCGGCATGGGCGACCGGCACCGCGATCACCTGGTCCGGGGCATAGCCGGCGGTGAACATCGAATTGGTCGCCACGACCTTCAAATGGACGTTGCGGCAGATGAAGCGCAGGCTGGCGTTACGCATCAGGACGCCCGGCACCAGCCCGGCCTCGGCCAGGATCTGGAAGCCGTTGCAGATCCCCAGGACGGCGACGCCGCGGCCGGCTGCGGCCTTGACCTCGCGCATGATCGGGCTCTGCGCCGCCATGGCGCCGCAGCGCAGATAGTCGCCATAGGAAAAGCCGCCGGGCAGCACGATCAGGTCGAGGCCGGCGGGCAGGCTGGTGTCCTGGTGCCACAGATAGGCGGGTGCGGTGCCGCTGGCCTGCGTGATCGCACGGCCGGCATCGCGCTCGCGGTTCGAGCCCGGAAAGACGACGATGGCCGCCTTCATCTCAGCCGAGCTCGATCGTGTAGTTTTCGATCACGGTGTTGGCGAGGAGCTTTTCGCACATCGCCCGGACGGCGGCTTCCGCCTTGGCCCGGTCGGTCTCTGCCAGGTTCAGTTCCAGGAACTTGCCCTGGCGGACATCCTCGATCCCGGCAAAGCCGAGCGAGGCGAGAGCGCCGGCGATGGCCTTGCCCTGGGGGTCGAGGACACCGTGTTTGAGGGTCACGTGGATGCGTGCCTTCACGAGTTTCACCTGTCGTAACGAACTGTCAAAACCATGCCGAGGGCCAGGCCCTCACTGCATCACTTCGGGACCCTTCATGTCCCTTGGCCCACCCTCCGGCAGGATGCCCAGGCGGCGGGCGACTTCCTGGTACGCCTCGGCGGCCCCGCCCAGATCGCGCCGGAAGCGGTCCTTGTCCAGCTTCTCGTTGGTGCGGAAATCCCACAGCCGGCAATTGTCGGGGCTGATCTCGTCGGCCAGGACGATGCGCATTTCGTCGCCCTGCCACAGCCGGCCGAACTCCATCTTGAAGTCGACCAGGCGGATGCCGACGCCGAGGAACAGGCCGATCAGGAAATCATTGACCCGCAGGGCCAGCGCCATGACGTCGTCAATGTCCTGGGGCGAGGCCCAGCCGAAGGCGGTGATGTGCTCTTCGGTGACCATCGGGTCGTTCAACTCGTCGGCCTTGTAGAAGAATTCGACGATCGACCGGGGCAGGGCGGTGCCTTCGGGAATGCCCAGGCGAGTCGATAACGAGCCGGCGGCGACATTGCGCACCACGACTTCGAGCGGAATGATCTCGACTTCCTTCACCAATTGTTCGCGCATGTTCAGGCGCCGGATGAAGTGGGTCGGGATGCCGATGTCGTTGAGCATGGTCATGATATGCTCGGAGATGCGGTTGTTGATCACGCCCTTGCCGGTGATCACACCCTTCTTCTGGTTATTGAAGGCGGTCGCATCGTCCTTGAAATATTGCACGCGCGTCCCGGCCTCGGGCCCTTCGTATAGGACCTTGGCCTTGCCTTCATAGATCCGTTTGCGCTTCATGTTCTGGTTCCGTTCGGGGGCGGCCGGGCAATCACCGGCGCCGTGAAATTGCTCTTGTCATATAGCAGTTGAATTGGGTACAGCCCAGGGAGAAATCGGTTCGGCCGGGACGTGTA
>JAJFJE010000074.1 GCA_021774355.1 Alphaproteobacteria bacterium | reverse complement strand
CCGCCGGCGGCGATATCGCCATGCGCGGCCTGGTCCTGGACCGGCCGGACGGCAGCCCCCTGGTCCAGGCGGAGGTGACCCTCAAGGCCGGCGAAAACCTCCTGGTGACCGGGCCGTCGGGCGCGGGCAAGTCGACCCTGTTCCGCGCCCTGGCGGGGATCTGGCCGTTCGGCCGGGGCTTCGTGACCATTCCCTCGACCCTGGCGCCGGAACGGGTGCTGTTCCTGCCCCAGAAGCCCTATATGCCGATCGGCAGCCTGCGCGCCGCGGTCAGCTATCCGGCGGCGGAAGGCCAGTTCGACGACGACGCGATTCGCCAGGCGTTGCACGATGCCGATCTGGCGGCCATGGCCGGACGGCTGGACGAGCATGGCCACTGGCAATTGTCGCTATCGGGTGGCGAACTGCAGCGCCTGGCCCTGGCCCGCGCCCTGCTGCACCGGCCCGACTGGCTGTTCCTCGACGAGGCGACCTCGGCCGTCGACGAGGCCGGCGAAGCCCGACTGTACGACCGTCTGCGCCAGCGCCTGCCTGGCACGACCATCGTCTCGATCGGTCATCGCTCGACCCTGAAAGCCTTCCATGATCGCGAATTGCCGCTCCGCCTCGAGGTCGGAGGGATCGCCACGGTCGGCGAATAGCTCACCACCATGGTTGCCGGAATTGCGGTAAGCTCCGGTCCATACGACAATTTATAAATGTATTTGCCGAATGACTTCATCGGTTTTTACCGGACGCTAATACTTTAGGTATATCCCATCTGCCGAGGCCACGAGGGCTTGGGCGATGGTGCAAGAGGCGCAGCGCGGAATCACCTGGCGGGCATGCCTGCCGGCGCTTGCCCTGCTCGCTGCGGGATTGTGCCCCCTGGCGTGGCAAAGCTTTGCGCCGCGCGCCGGGACCCGGCAGGTGATGGCCATCCTGCCCGGCTCGCCGGGGGCCGCCGCGCTCCTGGCCGGGATGCCGGACGCGGTGATTCGCGGGCCCGGCGGCCTGCCCAATTCCTGGATCGTGACGAGCGACCGGCCACGGCTTGCGCAACGGCTGCGGGCCGGCGGCGCCTGGTTGATTCTGAATGCGGACGGCGCGGCCGGGCAATGTGCCCCGCCCGCCGATAAACTCTGAGGGCGGGACGAACGCAATGACCCAGCGGCAAGGCCTGGACAGGCTTCGGACCATGGCGGCAAAGGGCCTGGTCGGCGTCTTATGGTTGCATGTGCCGCTGGTGGCCGTGCTGACCCTCTGGGGCGACGGCGACGGGGTGGTGATCTTCAACGCCATTGCCGTGGTCACCGCGGCCTTTGCCACCTTCATGCTGTGGCGCGAGGGGCCGGAACCGGCCTTCCGGAATGTCGTCGCCGTCGCCATGGTGACCATGGTTTCGGTCCTGGTCGCCGCGGTCGACCCGGCCTGGCGGATCGACCTCCACATGTATTATTTTGCCTGTTTCGCGTTGCTCGCCCTGTTCTGCGACTGGCGGGTCATCGTGGTCGGCGCGGTGGCGACGGCCCTGCATCACCTGGTGCTCAACTTTACCTTGCCCTTCTATCTCTTTGCCGCCGGCCCCGACCTGGGGCGCGTGGTGCTCCACGCCGTGGTGGTGGTGTTTGAATGCGGCGGCCTGGTGTGGCTGTGCCTGACCCTCGAGCAGTCCTTTGCCCAGGTCGCGCAACAGCAGGCCGAGACCGTGCAGGCGCTCGACCAGGCGCGGGTCGACCGCGAGACGGCCCTGGCCAAGGCCGCCTCCCTGGCGGCCGAATCCCAGGCCGCCGAGCGGGCCACCCACGTGGCGGCCCAGGCCCGGATCGCCGAGGACCTGCGGCGGGCCGAGACCGAGGCGCGGCGCGCGGCCGCGACCGCCGTGGCGGTCAACGCCTTCGAGGGTGAAATTTCCGACGTGCTCGCCAGTGTCAGCACCGCCGTGGTCGCCTTGCGCGGCAATGCCGAGGCGCTCGCCCGCCTGTCCGACGGCACCAACCGGCAATCCGCCTCGGTGGCCGACGCGGCCGAGCGGACCTCGGCCAATGTCCAGACCGTGGCGGCGGCGACCGAGGAATTGGCCTCGACCTCCCAGGAGGTCGGTCGCCAGGCCCAGGCCTCGGCCGGCATGTCGGGCCGCGCGGTCGACCTGGCGGCCCGGACCAATACCAATGTCAAGGGCCTGGCCGGCGCGGCGGACCGCATCGGCGAGGTCGTCCGCCTGATCGAGGCGATCGCCGGCCAGACCAATCTGCTGGCCCTCAACGCGACCATCGAGGCGGCCCGGGCGGGTGAGGCCGGCAAGGGCTTTGCCGTCGTCGCCTCCGAGGTCAAGGCGCTGGCCAACCAGACCGCGACAGCAACCGAGCAGATTACCAACCAGGTCACCTGCATCCAGGATTCGACCCGCGAGACGGTTGCCGCCATCGCCGAGATAGACGTTGCCATTCGCGATATGCGGCAGGTTACGACGGCGATCGCCGGAGCCGTCGAGCAGCAGGTCACGGCGACCAGCGAAATTGCCCGAAACGTCGATCAGGCGGCGCGTGGCTCGACTGCGGTGTCGTCCGCCGTGGACGGTGTGCGGCAGGCGGCGGCGCAGACTTCGACGGCATCGACCCAGGTGTTCAACGCGGCCGCCGACCTGAACCGTCAGGCCGAACGCCTGCGCGGCGGCGTCGACCGCTTCCTCAAGGCGGTGAAGGCGGCCTGAGGGGCGAACCGGGAACGGCGTTGACCTGGCGACGACCGGCAGGATAGTGGTAGATCGGCGTCAGCCTGGGCGAAGCTGCAGCCCCCGGTCTGCGTCCGGAGAAATAATGACCGATATCGACTTGAATCCTGGGTTTCACAACCTGTGGCCAACCCCGCTCAGTGTCTGCCGGCTGGCTGGGGTCGGCGATTTCAACGCAACGCTCGTTCACGCCATCGGGGCCCTCCGCGACGAACAACTGACGCGCCGGGGCCAGCCCCGCGGCAGTTTCTTTGCCAGCGACGACGACCTGCTCAAGGGCATGCGTGTGACGGGATGGGACCGCTTCGTGCGCTTCGTGGTGGATCGCCTGCACGACACGGTGAAACAGGCCAATGCCGGTGCCTGGCCGGCCCAGGGCCTCGACCTCCAGGTGTCGTTTAACGGCATGTGGTTCCAGTGCAGCAATGACGGCGCCTTCCACGACGTTCACACCCATGGCAACTGCACCTGGTCGGGGGTTTATGTGGTCCAGGTCGATGACCATGACCAGCGCATCCGCCATCCGATCTATGGCGCCGCGAATGGGGTGACGCGCTTCTACGGGCCGCCCTTCGCCACCCTGGGCGGCGCCTATGTCGACGTCGCCAATGCCTATTTGCAGCCGCCCCACCGGGACGTCGCGCCGATCCCGGGACAATTGACGATCTTTCCCTCCTGGCTCGCCCATCAGGCGCTGCCTTATGCCGGTGCGCGCGAACGGATCATCATTTCGTTCAATGCCAGCGTCCACGCCAGCGGCGGTGACCGGCTGCACGACTACAGCCCCAATTGACCGGTGGCCCCCGGGGCCGGCGTGACACCCTCGCGCTCGTCATCCCGGACGCCGCGCAGCGGCGATCCGGGATCCTGTCC
>JAJFJE010000073.1 GCA_021774355.1 Alphaproteobacteria bacterium | reverse complement strand
GCGATCGGGCGCCGGCCCGGCGCGGCAGGACCACCCGGCGACCACCCGGCGGCCGGCCCTGGGGCGGCCGGCCCTGGGGCGGGCGGCTCGCGGGCGGGCGGGTCGCGGGCGGGCGGGCGGCTGCGGACCGGCGGCCCGACGATGACGGCTTTTTCGGGGGCGTGGCCATCAGCGGACGATGGCCGATATGGCCGGCCGACGGAAGCCCGGCGCGACGGCGCTGCGGCTTGCGACGAGCGGTTCCTCGTCGCGGCGCTGCCGTGTGATCATGACCGCTCGAGATTCCACATGACACCGAAGGGAAACGGGCTCCACCAGCCCACAGGCACCCCGATATGGCGCAGTCGGGTCGCTGTCCAGTCGTTGCAGGTATCGATCAGGGAATAGCGCCCCACCCCCTCGTAAAAAGCATCGTAGGGCGTATAGCCGGCGCCGGCGACCGGCTGGACGAGGCCGGCGGCGTCGCGGCGGAAGCCCTGCCCGATGGCGTCGGTCAGGGCGGCATATTGGGCCGGCGTCAGGTCGACGGTCCGGGCGCTGGCGCCCGGGACCGGCGGGCCGCCCCACAGGGTGACATGGAACAGGCTGCCACGGGAGGCGAACAGGGAACGCAAGGCAATGGCCGCCGACAGGTCGGCCAAGGTCGGGCTGGTCAGGTAGAAGTCCCGGTCGCCCCAGCCGAACCCGACATAGGCCGCCCGCGCCGGATCGACCCCCCGGAAATGGGCCGGCAACAGGTCCAGGGACCAGTCGAGACCGGCGGCATAGATCGGCACCACCAGATCGGTATGGAAGCCGTTGGAGAGGATATAGATCCGGACCGGCCGGCCGCCCCGATCCGACCCGAATGACGGCGCGGCCGGCGTCGCCACAGGCAAGGCCCCCAGAAGGGCGGCAAGGCCATAGGCCAGGACCGGGGCCATCAACACCGCCACAAGCCTCGAAATCGTACGAAATGCCCATGTCAGGTGCCGTGCCATGGCGGCAAGCTGGCCGACCGATCGGGCAAAATCAAGGCGGTCCGATCAGGCCGCCAGCGATGTTGACGGCCAGCGCCAGAATGACCGTGTTGAAGAAGAACGAGACCACGCCATGGACCAGCACCGCCCGGCGCAGACGCTTCGAGCGGACGGCCACGTCGGACACTTGGGCGGTCAGCCCGACGACAAAGGAGAAATAGAGGAAATCGCCGTAGCCGGGGGCTTCGTCGCCGGGAAACTGCAAGGGCCGGGCGCGTTCCGGCGCGGCGTAGTAGTCATGGGCGTAGTGGACGGCGAACAGGGTATGGATCATGGCGAAGGTCGCCAGAATGGTCCAGGCGACCAGGGCCAGGTCGACCACCCCGGCCGAGCCCCGCGGCCGCACCCCAAGGAAATCGACCAACGCCGTGGTCGAGGCGGCGACCCCGGCCAGCATCAGCCCGAGAATAACCCATTGGCCGATATCATAGGCCCGCGCCCGGCTGCGGATGGCGGCATCGTCGGCCCGCAGCATCATCCACCAGGTCCCTGCCAGATAGACGATTATGCCGAGATTCCAGGCGATGACCGGACGCAGCGCCGCGCCCATGCCCGCGGGCAGGATGGCGAAGCCGGCTGCCACGGCCAATGCCGCCGCCAGGAAACGCGGCCGACCGATGGCCGCGCGGACGATTACGCTTCGCCCGCCCACATCCGTTCCTCACACGTCCAGATTGGCCACCGCCAGGGCATTTTCCTGGATGAACTCGCGGCGCGGTTCGACCACGTCGCCCATCAGCTTGGCGAAGATTTCGTCGGCCGTGTCGGCGTGGTTGACCTTGACCTGCAGCAAGCTGCGGACGTCCGGGTCGAGGGTGGTTTCCCACAGCTGTTCCGGGTTCATCTCGCCCAGGCCCTTGTAGCGCTGGATGGTCAGACCCTTGCGCCCGGCGGCGAGCACCGCCTCCAGCAGGGTGGTCGGGCTGGCCGCCTGGAGCTGGTCGTCCTTGCGGGTGAAGCGGGCGGGGCGGGCGAAGGTCGCCCTGAGGTCGCCGGCCATTTCGTCCAGCCGGATCGCCTCGGCCGACCGCACCAGGCCCATGTCGATGACATGGCGCTCGGTCACGCCGCGCAGGGCCCGGCTCAGGACCATGGTGCCGTCGGCCCGGCGGTCGCCCCGCCAGCCACGGTCCATCGCCGGGGTCAAGGCGTCGAGCCGGGCGGCCACCGCGTCGGCCGCCCGGCGGGCCGCCGCTTCGTCGGCCATGACCCGGGGATTGAGAGCGCCGGCAATCGCCGCCTGTTCGACCACAACCAGGGCATAGCGCCGGCTGGATGCCGCCAGCAGGCTGCGCACCTGGCGCGCCTGCTGGACCAGGGCCCGCAGGTCGTTGCCGGCGATCTGGGCGCCATCGGCCAGGTGCAGCACCGCCCCTTCCAGACCGACGTCGATCAGATTGTCTTCCAGCGCCCGCTCGTCCTTGAGATAGACCTCGGACGCGCCGCGCTTGATTTTATAGAGCGGCGGCTGGGCAATATAGAGATAGCCCTTCTCCACCAGTTCCGGCATCTGGCGGTAGAAGAAGGTCAGCAGCAGGGTGCGGATATGGGCGCCGTCGACATCGGCGTCGGTCATGATGATGATGCGGTGGTAGCGCGCCTTGGCGAGGTCGAAGTCGTCCCGACCGATGCCCGTGCCGAGCGCCGTGATCAGGGTGCCGATCTCGTTCGAGGACAGCATCTTGTCGAAGCGCGCGCGCTCCACATTCAAGATCTTGCCGCGCAGCGGCAGCACGGCCTGAAACACCCGGTTGCGCCCCTGCTTGGCCGAGCCGCCGGCCGAATCGCC
>JAJFJE010000072.1 GCA_021774355.1 Alphaproteobacteria bacterium | reverse complement strand
CGCCCTGGCCATGGCCCAGATGAGCGGCCGCGGCGGCTCGGTCGTCACCTTCGATGTCGCGGGTGGCCGGGCGGGCGCCTTTGCCGTGATGAACCGGCTGAAGCTGATCGATATTTCGAACAATCTGGGCGACACCAAGTCGATGGTCACCCATCCGGCTTCGACCACGCACCAGCGCCTGCCGCCGGCCGAACGGGCCCGCCTGGGGATCGGCGAAGGGTTCATCCGCCTGTCGGTCGGACTGGAGGATGTTCGCGACCTGATCGCCGATCTGGACCAGGCGCTGGGCTGAACCGGCCCCCGGCCGACCAGGCGCGAGTGTCTGGAACCGGGGTGCCCCGCACGATATGATGGAGCCATGTACGAACAGATCACCCGCGCCATCCGCGTCTCGGTCAAGCCGACCTTCCTGGAAGACCAGTCGCAGCCGGACGAGAATTATTACGTCTGGGCCTATCGCGTGCGCATCGAGAACAATGGCGGCGAGACGGTCCAATTGCGCGACCGTTTCTGGAAGATCACCGACGGCCTGGGCCGGATCCAGGAGGTCCGGGGCCAGGGCGTGGTCGGCGAGCAGCCGGTGCTGGGGCCGGGCCAGCATTTCGAGTATACCAGCGGCACCCCCCTGGCGACGCCGTCCGGCATCATGACCGGAATCTATCGCATGCAGACCGAGGCCGGCGAGGTGTTCGAGGTGGCGATTCCCGCCTTCTCGCTGGACAGCCCGCACCAGACTTCGGCGATCAACTGACCTGTCCGGGCCGGCGCGGCAGCCGGTCCGTCATTTCCCGCCCCCGGGAACAAGGAGGTCCTGTCCGCCCTGCCGTGGCGGCCTCCCGCATGAAAGGGACCAGCCTATGGCCAGCGCACCGCGCAATAGCGCGAAACTCAACGGCACCGTCCGCAAGGGCGGGCGCAAGCTGCCCCCTGCCCTGGTCGCGCCACGGCCCAGCCGGGACGAGGCCGAGGCGGCGATCCGCACCCTGCTGCTCTGGGCCGGCGACGATCCCGACCGCGAAGGCCTGATCGACACGCCGGCCCGGGTCGCCCGGGCCTATGAGGAATTCTTCTCGGGCTATGGCGCCGACCCGGTGGAACTGCTGCAGCGGACCTTCGAGGAGATCGAGGGCTATGACGAGATGATCGTGCTGAAGGACATCCGTCTGGAAAGCCATTGCGAGCACCACATGGTGCCGATCATCGGCCGGGCGCATATCGGCTACCTGCCCAACAACCGGGTGGTCGGCATCTCCAAGCTGGCGCGGGTCCTCGACGCCTATGCCAAGCGCTTCCAGGTTCAGGAGAAGCTGACCGCCCAGGTGGCCAATTGCATCGACGAGGTGCTGCAGCCCCGCGGCGTCGCCGTGGTCATCGAGGCCGGCCACCAATGCATGTCGACCCGCGGCGTGCACAAGCAGGGCGTCAGCATGGTCACCAGCCGGATGCTGGGCGCCTTCCGCAACGATCCCCTGACCCGGGGCGAGTTCCTGACCATCATCGGCCACCCGGCCTCGGCCGCCGGCGGGTAACGCCCGCCGGGCGGCCGATCACGACTTCAGGCGATAGCCGGTACGGAAGATCCACCACACCAGGCCAAGGCACAGGGCCAGGAAGCCCAGGGTCATGCCCAGGCTGACCCCGAGCGCCACGTCGGCCGTGCCGTAGAAGGCCCAGCGGAAGCCGCTGACCAGATAGACCACCGGATTGGCCAGGCTGACCGTCTGCCAGAACGTCGGCAGCATGTCGATCGCATAGAAGCTGCCGCCCAGGAAGGTCAGCGGCGTCACCACCAGGAGGGGCACCAGTTGCAGCCGCTCGAAGGTGTCGGCCCAGATCCCGATGATGAAGCCGAACAGGCTGAAGGTGACGGCGGTGAGCACCAGGAAGGCGATCATCCAGAAGGGGTGGACGATATCGAAGGCGACGAAGCAGCGGGCGGTCGCCAGCATCAGCACGCCCAGGATGATCGACTTGCTGGCCGCCGCCCCGACATAGCCGGCGACGATCTCGAACGGCGCCACCGGGGCCGAGAGCAGTTCGTAGATCGTGCCGATGAATTTGGGGAAGAAGATGCCGATCGAGGCGTTGGACAGGCTCTGGGTCAGCAGGGTCAGCATGATCAGGCCGGGAATGATGAAGGCGCCATAGGGGACACCGCCGACCTCGCTCATGCGGCTGCCGATGGCGGCGCCGAAGACCACGAAATAGAGCGAGGTCGAGAGCACCGGCGAGACCACGCTCTGCACCAGGGTGCGGAAGGTCCGGCGCATCTCGAAGACATAGATCGCGCGAATCGCCAGGAGATTCATGGCCGGGCCCTCACCAGATCGACAAAAATCTCTTCCAGCGAGCGCTGGCTGGTCTGCAAATCCCGGAACGCAACCCCCAGCCCGTCGAGCCGGCGCAGCAGGTCGCTGATCGCCCCCCGCTCGCCTTGGCTGTCGAAACTGTAGACCAGGGTCTCGCCGTCACCCGACAGGGCCAACGGATAGCTGGCCAGTTCGGCCGGGATGGCCGCCAGGGGCTGCTGCAGATGCAGGGTCAGTTGCTTCTTGCCCAGCTTGTGCAACAGCGCCTCCTTGTTGTCGACCAGGATCAGTTCGCCCTGGGCGATCACGCCGATCCGGTCGGCCATGTCCTCGGCCTCTTCGATGTAATGGGTGGTCAGGATGATGGTGACCCCGGCGTCCCGAAGCCGGCGCACCAGGGCCCACATGTCCCGGCGCAGTTCGACATCGACCCCGGCGCTGGGCTCGTCCAGGAACAGGATCGACGGCTCGTGGGACAGCGCCTTGGCGATCATCACCCGCCGCTTCATGCCACCCGACAGGGTCTTGATCCAGGCGTCCCGCTTGTCCCACAGGGAGAGCGTGCGCAGCAGTTCCTCGATGAAGCCCGGATTGGCCGGCTTGCCGAACAAGCCGCGGCTGAAGGTCACGGTCCCCAACACCGTCTCGAAGGCATCGGTCGCCAATTCCTGGGGGACCAGGCCGATCCGGGCGCGGGCCGCCCGATAGTGGCGCACGACATCGTGGCCGTCGGCCAGGACCGTGCCCGAACTGGCATTGACCACGCCGCAGATGATGCTGATCAGGGTCGTCTTGCCCGCCCCGTTGGGCCCCAGCAGGGCAAAAATCTCGCCCTTGGCAATATCGAGGTCGATGCCCTTCAAGGCCTGGAAGCCCGAGGCATAGGTCTTGGTCAGGGCGCGAACGGAAATGATCGGTGACACGGATGGCCTCGCGGGGATCGGGACGGCGAGCCTAGTCGCGCCCCGGCCGCGGCGCAAATGCCGCCGGCGCCGGGGTGATGTGCAGGACCGGGGCGAGGGCAGCCATGTGCAATGACGTCATCCTGGCGTTCGGGCGGTCGGGCGGTCGGGCGGTCGGGCACGCCGGTCGCAAGCGCCGAGGCCCGCGCGGCGGGACTGCGCCGGACTGCCCCCCAAACAACAAAGCCGCAGCGGAGGCTGCGGCTTTGTCGTCAGGCGGGTGGTGGAGCCAATCGGAATCGAACCGACGACCTCTTGAATGCCATTCAAGCGCTCTCCCAACTGAGCTATGGCCCCATTTTTTTGCGCCTCGAAGCGTCGCTGTCTGCGCGTGACCCTAGTCACCG
>JAJFJE010000071.1 GCA_021774355.1 Alphaproteobacteria bacterium | reverse complement strand
CATCGGCTGGTCGGCCGAATGCCTGGGCGAGACCCGCATGGTTGCGGGCCAGGCGGTGGTCGGGGTCAGCCTGCCGGTGTCCGAGGCAGCGGTCCAGGCGGTCCGCGGCGACCGCGGCGTGCCCGATCCCATCCTGGCGATCCGCTTTGCCGAAGTCGCCCAGGCCGCCTAGGGCCGGATGCCGGCGGGAGCGCCGCGGCGCGGCCAGGGTGGCCGCCCACGGCCTTCCGCCGGCACGGCAAGGCATGCCGGCAACGCCGCTGCTTCGTCTGGATTGCTTCGTCGGCTCCAGCTCCGCGCCATGATGGAGCTGGTTACGTCCGAAGCGGCCGGCACCTAAAGGGTCAGGGTGCCGGCCCGCATCGCCGAAACGATGGCCTGGATGCGGGTCGAGGCATCGAACTTCTTCTTGGCGCGCTCGATGTGCCAGTGCACCGTCGCCTCGGAGATGCCGAGGATCCGCCCGATGGCCCAGTCGGACTTGCCCGCCGCCACCCAGATCAGGCAATCCCGCTCGCGTGCCGACAGGCCGATATCGGCCACCGGATCGAGGCTGCGGATCAGACTGCGGGCGCGTTCGTGGGCGGTGATTGCCAGGAACCGCATGGCCCTTGTGGTGCGGGGATCGAGGTCGATCTTGGCCCCGGCCATGGTCACCTGGGCGCGGTAGCCACTGGGCCCGTGCACCGGCACCGTCAGGCCCGCGGACATGCCGAACTCGGTCGCCTCGCTCATGATCCGCTGGCCGTTCCGGTGGGCGCCCTGTGCCGCCTCCTCCCAGGTGAAGGGCTCGCTGCTGCGCGCCACCTTCAGCATCACCGGGTCGCTGAGTGCATAGCGGTGTTCGACATAGCGCCGCACCCATTCGGGCGGCATTTTGACCAGGACCAGATGATCGGGCGGCGCCGCATCCGGCGAGACGATCTCGATGCAGGTGACGTGATCGAAGCCGTGATAGGCGGCGATTTCCGACAGCCGCTCCAGGGCTTCGAACGGCGATTCCGCCTGGTCGATCCATTCGGATTTTTCGAAGAAGTCCTCCATGGGTTTCCTTCGATCGTCACGCCGTGGGGGCGACCAGCTGGCCCAGCTCGCCGGCCTGGGCGAGCAGGCGGTCGAGCACCACCGGGCCGTGGTCGCGGGCGATGCGCAGGGCGACAAAGATCAGCACCGCCTCGAGATCGCGCAGGGGCAGGCGGGTATTCCGGGGCAGCCGCTCGACCAGGCCCATGAAGCCGTCGCCCAGGGCCTGGCGCATGTCGCGCTGCAGGGCTTCGTCGCTTTGGTCCCTGGCCTGCTCGACCAGGTCGCTGAGCGTGGCCAGCATCGCCTCCCGGTCGAGGGGCGCTGAGCGGCTGGCGGAATGGCTACGCTTCCAGGTCATGATTGAACTCTCAGGGTGGCGCGTTGTCAGCCTATCCTATCGCCAGGTTGCGCGAAAGCGTCGCGAAATTCACAACCACAGCCGGCAAAATTTACCCCGGGGGCCCCCGCTGGCGTTACGGTCGGGCTTTGACCATGCGGCAAACGAGGTCTTGCCTCGCGCGCTCACAGGCATAACCTGTGCCCCTGGGGCAGCGGCCGGAGAGCCGGAGACGTCGGAAAGGCGACTGAAGCGAAATGTCCTCGAACCCGATCGATGTGCATGTCGGTGCGCGGATCAAGTTGCGTCGAACCCTGCTTGGCCTGAGCCAGGAAAAACTGGGAGACGCCCTGGAACTGACCTTCCAGCAGGTGCAGAAATACGAGAAGGGAACCAACCGCGTCAGCGCTTCGAAGCTGTACCGCCTGGCGCAGATCCTGGACGTCCCGATTTCTTTCTTTTTCGATGCCCTGCAGGGCGCGGGCGGCTTCGGCGACGATGCGCCGCCCGAGTTCATGGAGGACGACCTGCTCTACCGCCGGGAGACCGTGGCGCTCGTCCGCGCGTTCTATGCCATCCCGGATTCCGTGGTCCGCGACCGCCTGCTGTCGCTGGTGAAAAGCCTGTCCCGCGACCTGCCGGGCGCGGGCGACGCCGCCTGACCTATTGTCGCCATGAATTGCATTTTATGCTCGCCTCCCCCGCGCGGGCTAGCCAGGAGATGTTTGATGGGTAGGCGTTTGGCTGTGTTGCTTGCCACCGGAACCATGGCCTTGTCGGGCCCCGCCCTGGCCGAGCCGCTGCGTCTCGAGCGGGTGATGCTGTCGACCGGCGGGGTCGGCTATTTCGAGTGGTCGGCCGCGGTCGACGGCAACGCCACCCTCGACCTGGACGTGCCCCTGGACCAGGTCGACGACGTCCTGAAAAGCCTGGTGGTATTCGACGACAAAGGCAGCATCGGCGGCCTGGAACTGCCGGGACAGGAGCCTCTGGCCCAACTGTTCCGCGACCTGCCCTTCGGCGCCGATGCCCTGGACTCGACCGTCGCCCTGCTCAATGCCCTGCAAGGCGCCGCGGTCGAGGTCGACGGTTCCCGGGCCCTGCGCGGCCGCCTGGTCAAGGTCGAGCCGGAACAGACCGCCCTGCCCGGCGGCCTGGGCGCGACCACCCGCCACCGGGTGACCGTGCTGACCGATGACG
>JAJFJE010000008.1 GCA_021774355.1 Alphaproteobacteria bacterium | reverse complement strand
ATCAGCAGCTTGGGTTCGGCAGCAAGGGCCATGGCAATCATCACCCGCTGGCGCTGGCCGCCGGACAATTCATGGGGAAAGGCCTCCAGCCGCCCGGCGAGCGCCGCCAGCCCGACCTCGTCCAGCAGGGCGGTGATCCGCGCCGTGGCCCGGGCGCCGGTCAGGCCCAGGCGCAGGGCCAGGACTTCGCCGATCTGCCGGCCGATGCTGTGCAGCGGGTTGAGCGCCGTCATCGGCTCCTGGAAAATCATCGCCGCCTTGGGGCCGCGCAGGCCGCGCAGGACCTGGTTGTCGGCGCCGACCACCTCGACGCCGTCGAGCCTGATCGAACCGGCCGGGTGGCTGGCGACGCCCTTGGGCAACAGACCCAGCAAGGCCAGGGCGGTGACCGATTTGCCCGATCCCGATTCCCCGACCAGGGCGACAATCTCGCCTGGGGTCAGGTGAAAGGAGATGCCTCTCACGGCGTCGATGCGGCGACGGCCGATGCTGAAGCGCACGGCCAGGTCGCGCACGTCGAGCAGGGGCGCGGTCATGGGCCCTTCCGGGGGTCGAAGGCGTCGCGCGTCGCCTCGCCGACAAAGACCAGCAGGGTCAGGATCGTGGCGATGGCGAAAAAGCCGGTCAGGCCGAGCCAGGGCGCCTGCAGGTTGGACTTGCCCTGGTTCAGCAGGTCGCCCAGGGAGGCTCCGCCATTCTGCAGGCCGAGACCCAGAAAATCGAGCGAGGTCAGGGTGGTGATCGAGCCGTTCAGGATGAACGGCATGAAGGTGATGGTCGCCACCATGGCGTTGGGCAGGACATGGCGCAGCATGATCCGGCCATGGCCCAGGCCAAGCGCCCGGGCCGCCCGGACATAGTCGAAATTGCGCGCCTTGAGGGCTTCGGCGCGGACCAGGTCAACCAGCTCCATCCAGTTGAACAGGACCATGATGACCAGCAGCCAGAGGAAGGTCGGCTCGATGATGCTCGACAGGATGATCAGTAGGAACAGCACCGGCATGCCCGACCAGATCTCGATGAAGCGCTGGAAGAACAGGTCGATGCGGCCGCCGAAATAGCCCTGGACCAGGCCGGCCATCACCCCGATGGCCGAGCCGGCGAGAGTCAGGGACAGGCCGAACAGCACCGACAGGCGGAAGCCGTAGATCAGGATCGCCACCACATCCTTGCCACCCTGGTCCGTGCCCAGCCAGTGGGCCGCCGCAGGCGGCGCCGGGAAGTGGTCGAGGGTGCGGTCGATCGAGCTGCCGGAATAGGGGATCAGGGGCCAGATCACCGTCGCCTGGCGTTGCGCCAGGATCTGCTGCAGGAAGGGGTCGCGGTAATTGGCGGCGGTGGCGAAATCGCCGCCCAGTTCCGCCTCGGTATAATCGGCCAGCACCGGCACATACCAGCGGCCCTGGTCGACGATCAGGAGCGGCCGGTCATTGGCGATGAATTCGGCCAGCAGGCTGGCGGCGAACAGGGCCAGGAACAGCCGCAGCGCCCATACCCCCCGGCGGTTGGCGCGAAACCGCTCGAGCCGTCGTTGCGCGAGCGGCGACAGGGCAAAGCGTGCCATCACACGTCCCGCCGCTCGAAGTCGATCCGCGGGTCGACCAGGGTATAGACGATATCGCTGGCCAGCTTGGTCAGCAGGCCGATCAGCGAGAACAGGTAGAGCGTGCCGAAAACCACCGGGTAGTCGCGTTTGATGGCGGCGTCGAAACCCAGCAGGCCGAGCCCGTCCAGGGAGAAGATCACCTCGATCAGCAGGGAACTGGTGAACAGGATCGAGATGAAGGCGGCGGGGAAGCCGGCGATGACCAGCAGCATCGCGTTGCGGAACACATGACGATAGAGAATGCGGCTTTCGGTCAGGCCTTTGGCCCGGGCCGTCACGACATATTGCTTGCCGACCTCCTCCAGGAAGGAATTCTTGGTCAGCAGGGTGAGGGTGGCAAAGCTGCCGATCACCATGGCCGTGATCGGCAGGACCATGTGCCAGGCATAGTCCGCAACCTGTCCGGCCAGGGACAGCGTGGCAAAATTCTCCGAAACCAGGCCGCGCAGGGGAAAGATCGACAGATAGCTGCCGCCGGCCAGCAGCACGATCAGGAAGACGGCGAACAGAAAGGCCGGAATGGCATAGCCGACAATCACCGCAGCGCTGCTGACCACGTCGAAGCGGCTGCCGTCCCGGACCGCCTTGGCGATGCCCAGGGGAATGGACACCAGATAGGTCAGGAGGGTGGTCCACAGGCCGAGCGAGATCGACACCGGCAGCTTTTCCAGGACCAGATCGATCACTGGCCGGCCGCGGAAGAAGCTGTCGCCGAAATCCAATACCGCATAATTGCGCAGCATCTTGAGAAACCGCTCATGCACCGGCAGGTCGAAGCCGAACTGGTGCTTGAGCTCCTCGACCAGCCGGGGATCGAGGCCGCGGGCGCCGCGATAGCCGCCGGCGCCATTCGCTCCGGGGCCGGTTATGGTCTCCGCGCCACCACCCGACAGCCGGTTCGACAGGCCGCCCTGGGTGGCCCCCGAATAGCGGGCGGCGATCTGCTCGATCGGGCCGCCGGGGGCGAACTGGATGATCAGGAAATTGATCAGCAGGATGCCGATCAGGGTCGGCACCATCAGGCCCAGCCGCCGCAGGATATAGACACCCATCAGGGGGCCGCTCCGACGCTGGGCGGTGTCACATTGCCGTCGCCCGGGCCGTCGGCAGCGGCGGGCAGCGGCGTGCCGGCATCGGTTGCCGCACTGCGCCGGGGATCGAACCACCAGGTGTCGACATGGCCGATGGTGTAGAGCGGCGCGGTCCGCGGCCGGCCGAAGCGGTCCCACCAGGCAATGGTGTGTTCGCCCTTGTACCATTGCGGGATGAGATATTCGTTGCCCATCACGACCCGGTCCAGGGCGTGGCAGGCGGTCACGAAATCAGGCCGGGACTCGGCATCGAGGACCGCCTCGATCAGGCGGTCGACCACCGGATCCTTGATCCCGGCCAGGTTGAGGGCGCCGGGAAGGTCGGCCGCGGCCGAACCCCACAGGTTGCGCAACTCGTCGCCAGGGGTGGGTGACAGGCCGAAGCGCTGGGTGATGATGTCGTAGTCGAAAGCTTCCCGGCGGGCCTGGTAGGCGGTGGGGTCGACCTGGCGGATCGTCGCCGCAATCCCCAGACGCGCAAGATTGCGGATGAACGGCTCGATGATACGGGTGAAGGTCGGCTCGTCGATCAGGAATTCGATGGTGAAGGGGTCGCCTGCCTGGTTCACCAGCGTGCCGCCCTTGAGCGTCCAGCCGGCCTGGTCCAGCAGGTCGCGGGCCGCCTTCAGGCGGTCGCGGATTTCCCCCGAGGCGTCGGAGCGTGGCGGCGCATAGGGCCCGGTGAAGATCGTGTCGGGGACCTGGCCGCGCAGCCGTTCCAGGATGCTGATCTCGGCAGCGTCGGGCCAGTCATGGGCGGCGAGCGGCGAATTCTCGAAGATACTGGCCATCCGGCGGTAGGCGCCGAAGAACATGGTGCGGTTGGTCCATTCGAAATCGAAGGCGAGGTCCAGGGCCCGGCGCACCGCGATGTTCTGGAACTTGGCCCGCCGCAGATTGGGGAAGAATGCCTGAACCCCGCTCGGCCGGTTGTCCGGCACCGTATCCCGGCGGATCTGGCCGCGGGCGACTGCCGGTCCGGTATAGCCGGTGGCCCAGAAGCGCGAGGTAAACTCCTCCCGCCAGTCATAGGCGCCGGCCTTGAAGGCCTCGAAATCGACGTCGCGGTCGCGGAAATAGTCATAGCGAATGTCGTCGAAATTGAACCGCCCGCGATTGACCGGCAGGTCGCGCCCCCAGTAATCGGGGTTCCGTTTGAAGGTCACGGTATGGCCGGCATCGATCTTGTCGACCAGATAGGGGCCGGTGCCCAGGGGCTGCGCCAGGCTGGGCCGATCGAATGGCCGGCCCTGCCACCAGGCCGCCGAAAACACCGGCAGATTGGCAACCACCATCGGCCCCGAGCGGCGATAGGGCGGGACGAAGTCGAAGCGCACCTGGCCCGGGGCGGGCACCGCGACCTGGCCGATCCCGGCCAGCGACTGCCGCCAGTTGGAATCGCCCTTGGCCTTCAGGACCTGGAACGAGAACACGACATCGTCGGCGGTGACCGGCGTGCCGTCGGAAAAGCGGGCGGCCGGATCGATGGCGACGGTTGCCGAAGAAAAATCGTCGGCGACGTCGATGGTGCGGGCGACCAGCCCGTAAAACGAACTCGGCTCGTCGCCGGACGATACCATCAGCGTCTCGTAGACCAGGCTCATGGGGCTGAACTCCAGCCCTTCGCCGACCGCGACGCCGGGGATGATATAGGGGTTGAGCGAGTCGAAGGTGCCGATCGCCGAAAGGCGCAACGTTCCGCCCTTTGGCGCGGCGGGGTTCACATAGTCGAAATGGCCGAAATCACCGGCATATTTGAGGTCGCCGAAGGGCGAATACCCATGGCTCGGGGCGGCCGCCGCCGGAGCCGCGGCAAGCGCCGCGACGAGGCCGAGGCTGTGCAGGAGCGGGCTCAACCGGCGTGGCATGGCGGCACGGGAGCGATGGTCGGGCGGGCAGGGTCAGTCACTGCGGGACCGGGGGTTCAGTCTTGGCGGCCGGGCGGCAAGCCTGTCTTGGCGCTGAGCGCAGCGTCGTACCACCAGCTGTCGGGAAAGCCGAGGCCCAGGGCCGGCTGGGGCGGGCGGCCAAAGCGCTGCCACACGGCGAAGCGATAGCTCGCCATGTACCAGTTGGGCACCACGTAAAACCCCGCCCGCAACACCCGGTCGAGGGCGCGGCAGGCCGTGACCAGGGCTTCCCGGCTCTCGGCATAGATCACCTTGTCGACCAGGGCGTCGACCACTGGGTCCCGGACCCCGGCCAGATTTCGGCTGCCCGGAACGGCGGCCGCAGCGCTCGACCAGAAGTCGCGCTGCTCGTTTCCGGGCGACTGCGACTGCGGATAGCCACCCAGCACCATATCGAAATCGAAATCATTGGTGCGATTCTTATAGGTCCCCGGATCGATGACCCGAGGGGTCACGGCGATGCCCAGGCGGGCGAGGTTCTGCACCCAGGGCACGACCGGGTGCAGAAAGGTCTCGTCGTAAAGCAGGAATTCAAAGGCCATGGGCGTTTTGTCAGGCCCGACCAACTGCCCGTCTTCGAGCGTCCAGCCGGCCTCGTTCAGCATGGCCAGGGCGGCCCGCAACAGCCGGCGGTCCTGGCCCGAACCGTCGCTGACCGGCGGCGGCTGGGCGGCCGCGAACACGGCGTCCGGCAGGCGCGCGCGATGGGGTTCGAGGAGCGCCAACTCGGCGGCGCCGGGCGTGCCCTGGGCCGCCATCTCGGAATTCGAAAAATAGCTGTCGCAGCGGGTGTACTGGCCGAAGAACTGGGTCTTGTTGGCCCATTCGAAATCGAATGTCATGCCCAGCGCCTGGCGAACCCGGGCATCGGCAAAGATCGGCCGGCGGGTGTTGAAAACGAAGCCCTGCATCCCCGCAGGCTGGTGGTCCGGCAGCAGCATCTTCCGGACCCGGCCATCGCGGACGGCCGGGAAGTCATAGGCCGTGGCCCACAGGCGCGCCACGTTCTCGATGCGCACGTCCGTCAGGCCGCCCTTGAATGCTTCCAGCATCGCTGTCATGTCGCGGAAATAGTCGTAGCGAATGGTGGCAAAATTGAAGCGGCCGCGGTTGATCGGCAGGTCCCGGCCCCAATAATCCGCCACCTTGGAATAGGTGATCGCACGCCCCGCCTCGACCTTGCCGACCCGATAGGCACCATTTCCCAAGGGCACCGCCAGATCGGGCTTGGTGAATTCGCGACCCTGCCAGTGCCGGCGCGAGAGCACCGGCAATTGGCCGACGATCAGGGGCAGTTCCCGGTTGTTTTCGCCGGCAAAGGTGAAGCGGACCGCACCCTGGGCCGTGATCTCGGCCTTGGTCACGTCGGCGTAATAGCTGCGATAATGGGGATCGCCCTGGTCGCGCAGGGTCTCGAAGGAAAAGACCACGTCGTCGGCGGTGACCGGCGTGCCGTCGTGGAAACGCGCCTGGGGGCGCAGCATGAACTCGACCCAGGCCGCATTGGGGCCGACCGCCATGGTCTCGGCCAGCAGGCCGTACTGGGAAAAGGGCTCGTCTTCGGTCTGGGTGGTCAGGGTGTCGTAGATCAGGCCAATGCCCGCCGGCGCATCGCCTGCAATGATGAAGGGATTGAGCGAATCGAAGCCGCCGAGATCGGCGAGGCGCAACTCGCCGCCCTTGGGGGCCTGGGGGTCGACATAGGCCAGGTGCTGGAAATCGGGTCCATAGGCCGGCTCGCCATGCATGGCCAGGGCATGGACCGGGCCGCTGGCCGGCCGCGGCACCCCGGGCTGACCCAAAAGCAGACGGGGCCGGAGGATTGCGCCTCCAGCCCCGAGTGCAGAAACGAGGGCGAACAGCTGACGCCGGTTCAGGGCTCGGAAACCATCGTCGCGCCGGCCCATTCCGCCCCGTCGTTACGGATGCGCCGCCGGCGCGGCGCCATCTGCCGGGGCAGCGCCCGGCGCGGGCAGCGCCAGCGGGGAATCGCTCAGGCTGCGCAGATAGGCAATCATGTCGGCCCGTTCGCCGGCCTTCTTGATGCCGACAAAGGTCATCTTGGTGCCCGGCGCATAGCCCTTGGGATCGGTCAGGAAGTGGTCCAGCGCCTCAAAGGTCCACGTGCCCGGCAGGCCCTTGATCGCCTCGGAATAGGCGAAGTCCTGCTTGTGGCCATGGGGACCGCCGACGACACCCCACAGATTCGGGCCGACCTTGTTCGGCCCGCCCTTGGTGAAGTCGTGGCACGACACGCATTTCGCCGAGACCTTGGCACCCTTTTCGGCCGAGGCCGTGACCAGGCGATCGGCGATCGGCGGGTCGGCCGGCTTCTCTGCCGCCGCGGCGGCCGCATCGCCATGGGCGGCCGGTGCAAGCTCCGACAGATAGGCAGTCTTCTCCGGCACCACCGGAGCGACCAGTGCGTTGCCGATCTGGTTGATCGCCAGAACCAGGAGCAAGCTGCCCAGCAGCGCCCCGATAATCTTGTTCCACTCGAAGGAATTCATAGCCCTCAATCCTGTAGCGGGGCGGCTCTCCCCGTCCGAGCGGGCGGAGATTAGCCGCTTCCCCAGAGGCGGTGCAACCCGTATAAGTGCCCCGGCTTGGAAGCGAAACGGGCTTTACGCCGCGCTTCGGGTTCCGTGTCACAATGCCGCACTGCACCCCCGGTCATGGCCAACCGCCCAAAAATCCTCGTCATTATCCCTGCTCGTCTGGCGTCCACCCGGCTGCCGGGCAAGCCGCTGGCGGATATTGCCGGGCTTCCCATGATCGTCCAGGTGCTGCGGCGGGCCACCGCGGCGGCGCTGGGGCCGGTGGTGGTGGCGGCTGCGGAACCGGAAATCGCCGCGGCGGTCGAGGCCGCGGGCGGCACGGCGGTGCTGACCGATCCGGCCCATCCCTCGGGGTCCGATCGAATCGCCCAGGCCCTGGCGATGGTCGATCCCCAGGGTGCCGTGGAGGTGGTGGTCAATGTCCAGGGCGACCTGCCGACCATCGATCCGCGAATCATCCAGGCGGCGATCGGGCCGCTCGACGACCCGGCGGTCGATATTGCGACCCTCGCGGTGGCCATCCGCGATGGCGCGGAACGGGTCAATCCGAATGTGGTCAAGGTGGTGGCGGCGTGGAACGCCGCCGGCACCCGCGGTCGCTGTCTCTATTTCACCCGGGCCACGGCGCCCTGGGGCGACGGCGCCCTTTATCACCATGTCGGACTCTATGCGTATCGCCGCGCCGCCCTGACCCGCTTCGTCGGGCTGCCGCCGTCGCCGCTCGAACGGCGCGAGAAGCTGGAGCAGTTGCGGGCGCTGGAGGCGGGCATGCGGATCGATGTGGTGGCGGTGGACGACCTGCCCCTCGGCGTGGACACCCCGGGCGATCTCGAACGGGCGCGG
>JAJFJE010000070.1 GCA_021774355.1 Alphaproteobacteria bacterium | reverse complement strand
GGCCCTGGCCGCCGACCTCTATGCCTACCAGGCCCTGGCCGGCCGCAATCAGGTCCAGTCGGACTATCTGGCCTCGGCCAGTCAGCTGTTCGGCGGCAATGACGGCAGCGCCCGCCTGGCCACCGCGGCGGAGGATCTGGTCGGTGCCTGGACCGCCCTGCAGGCGGTGCCCGACCAGGCGGAAGCGCAAAGCGAGGCGATCGCCAAGGCCGACAGCCTGGCCCGCACGGTCAATGACCTGGCCGCGGGGGTGGACAGCCTCGACCGGCGGATCGCCGACGACACCGGCGGCACCGTCGACCAGATCAACGGCTTGCTCGCCCGGATCGCCGACCTCAACCACCGGATCACCGCCGGCCGCCAGGCGTCCGGCGACACCGTGGAGCTGGAGGACCAGCGGGATGCCGGCCTGAAGGCGCTGGCCGAGCTGATCGACGTGAAGCCGATCCCACGCGGCGACGGCAGCGTCGCGGTCTATTCGGCCGGTGGCCTGACCCTGGTCGACCAGACCGCGACCCGGCTGTCCTATGACGGCACCGACCTGACCCGCGCCGGCGACCCGACGCCCTTGCAGGACAGTATCCGGGGCGGCCGCCTGGCCGGACTGCTGGCCCTGCGGGCACCCCTGCCGGCAAGCGGCGGGGCCGAGGCGGGGCGGGCGGTCATCGCCGGGTTGCGCGGCCGGCTGGACGCTTTCGCCAGCCAGTTCACGGCGACCACCGGCAGCGTCCCGCCGACCACCCTGGCCGATGCCTATGACGATCCGACCCTGCCCACCGCGCCGGGCGAACTGGCCGCCGGCCTGTTCGTCGCGACCGGAACGCCATCGGTTACGCTGAGCGTCAATCCGGCGCTGCTCGACGGCACGGCCCGGCTCAAGAGCGCCGCCATCGCCCCGGTGGTCGGCCAGTTGACCGCGGCCGGGCGCAGCCTTTCGGCCGGTGGCCTGACCCTGGCCGGGCGGGACTATTCCGGTCTCGCCAACGGTATCACCGCCGCGCTGACCAGCGACGCCGGCAATCTGTCCCAGCGGGCCGACCTGTCGGCCGCCACCCGGGACGAGGCGGACCGCCGGCTGACCGCTGCCACCGGCGTCGATCTCGACCAGGAACTGGCCAATCTGCAACTCTTGCAGAATGCCTATTCCGCCTCGGCCCGGGTCATCACCATCGTCAACCAGATGTTCGATCAGCTCTTCAACGTGGTGAGGTAGGCCATGACGGCAATCGCGACCCTGGCGCTCCAGCAGGCGACCCTGGCCAATATCCATCGCAGCCAGAACAGCTTCGTCACGCTCAACGAGCAGCTCTCGAGCGGCGTCAAGTCCCGCGATCTGGCCGATTATCGGCCGGCCGATCAGGGCCGTCTGCTCGACCTGCGCGCCGAGACCAGCCGCCGGACCGGCTATGTCAAGGCGATCGACCTGGCCAGTCCGCGGCTCGACGCCTATAACGCCACGCTTGGCCGCATGGGCGGGATCGCCAAGGATATCGCGGGCGCCCTGGCCGGCCAGGCCAGCTATGACGCCGCGGACAAGGTCGCCCTGGGCACCCAGATCGACAATGCCCTGAACGAGTTGACCAGCCTGATGAACGAAAGGCTGGGCGACCGCTACCTCTATGCCGGGCGCAATTACGATACGGCGCCGGTCGCCGATCTGCGCAGCCTGGGGCCGGTGGCGCTGCCGGTGCCGCCGGCGACGGCCCGTGTCACGGCGCCCGACCTGCCGCCCTATCACAGCGGCGCCCAGCCCCTGCCTGCGGCCGATCAGGCCGCCTGGACCACCGATCGGGTGGCGGTGGCGGATGGCCGCGGCGTCGATGCCGGCCTGACCGCCAATGATCCGGCCCTGCAGGACCTGGTACAGGGTCTGCGCCTGGCCCGTGCCGCGCTCGATCAGGCCGCGGCGGCGCCCGATGCCGCCAGCGCCGATGCCGCCTATCAGAGCTATTCCGCAGCCGCCCGGGGCACCCTGACCGCCGCCCAGGACGGCATCCGCGCCCTGTCCGCACGGATCGCGACCGACCAGAAGGCGTTCAGCGCGGCCCGCGACCTCCACCAGTCGGCGATCAATCTCCTGGGCAACGCGGAAGAGGGCATCACCGGGGTCGACCCGGCCGACATCGCCGTCCGCCTGACGGCCGTGCAGACCCAGCTCGAAGCGACCTATCGGGTCACCGCCAGCCTGGCTAACCTGTCCCTGGTCAAGTTCCTGTAACGGTTTGGCTCCGCCATTCGGCGTCCGCGACGCCGGTGGCGGTGTCCTCTTCCCATGCGTCATGACCGGGCTTGACCCGGTCATCCACGTGTTCGCGGCGGGGCTGGTGTTCCCATGGGTGGCCGGGACAGGCCCGGCCATGACGGTTGGGGAACGGCCGGTGCCCCGGTGGCGCGGGGCGGCGTTCTCCTTTTCGTCATGACCGGGCTTGACCCGGTCATCCACGTGTTCGTGGCGGGGCTGGTGTTCCCGTGGGTGGCCGGGACAGGCCCGGCCATGACGGTTGGGGAACGGCCGGTGTCCCGGTGGCGGACCGGCGGGGGGCCGGCCGGGGCGAGCCGCAACGGCCTCAGGCGTCGATGGACAGGTGGCTGCCGGAGGGCGACGGCGCCTGGGGATCCGACCCACTGCCGGAGGCGGGGGGCGGCGGCTCCGCCGGGTTGGGCGATGCCGCCGTGTCGGCCGTGGGGGCGGCGGATTGCTGGCGCTTATATTCGCGCACCACGGCCTCGCTGGGGTATTGCCGGACGACGTCGCCGGTCTCGGAATCGCGATATTGCACGACCACCAGATTGCTGGCCGGATCGAGTTCCACCCGCGGGCTCAAAAAGCGCGGTCCGGCGGCAGCCGGGGCCACGGCGGCAGGCTGCGGACGCACGGAAACCGGCCGTGCCGCGGTCGAGACCGCCACCGCCGATGAAACCGCTATCGTGCCGCCTTCCGCGACCATGATCCGCAAGCCTTTCTGGCTAGACTTTCTGCACTTTCAGCATGCGCCCTGTGACCCGGTAAGTCAATTGAAGCGCCACTTCCGGCGGGCGCGGCGGGCGGTCGCGGCAGAATTTGCCGGGTGTCCAGCGCATGCTGCCGGCGCCGCTCGTCTCCGGGCCGCCGCCGATCTAACAAAACGCAATAAAAACAATAAGATAAATGCCTATCGGGATTGGCACGCGGCTTGAAAGGAAAGGCTGACGCAGCGCCAGAAAGCGCTGTGGCCGGACCTCAGAAAGGGACCCCTATGGCCGATATTACCCTAACCTCGACGACCAGGGCGAACCTGCTGTCGTTGCAACAGACGACCGACCTTGCCAACCGCACCCAGGGGCGGCTGTCCACCGGCTTGAAGGTGGCCAATGCCATTGACGATGCGGTGGCTTATTTCCAGTCCAAGAACCTGAATGACCGGGCGGCGGACTTCACCGATCGCAAGACTGAAATCGATCAGGGCATCTCGTCCCTGAAGTCGGCCCTCAACGTCACCGAGGCCGCCGACAAGGTGCTGAAGCAGTTGAAGGGCATCGTCATTTCGGCGCGTACCGCCGACGGCACCACCCGGGCCGACCTGACGGCGCAGTTCAACGATCTGGCGACGCAGCTGAACTCGCTGCTCGACGACGCCACCTATCAGGGCACCAACCTGGTCAACGCGACCGCCGGCAGCCTGACGGTGCGGTTCTCGAATTCGACGGCGTCCCAACTGGTCGTCGCCGGGCGGGACCTGCGTATTTCGGGCCTTCTGAACCTGAACAGCGGCGCCGGCGGCAACCTGTCGGCGGCCCTGCTCGGGGTGTCGGGTGCCGGTCTCAATGCCGGCTTTTCCGACCTTTCGGATATCGGCTCGGCCGGCGTGTTCAGCAGCCAGCAGGCCGCCTTCGCATCCCTCGATGCCTTGGCCGACCAGCTGGACGGGGCGGTCAACACGGTACGGGCGGCGGCCTCCAGCCTGGGTGCCAACGTCACATTCCTGCAGACCCGGCTCGATTTCAGCAAAAGCTACATCAACACCCTGACCGAAGGGGCGGACAAGCTCAGCCTGGCCGACCTGAACGAGGAGGGGGCGAATCTGGTGGCCTTGCAGACCCGGCAGCAACTGGCCCTGCAGGCCCTCAACTTTGCCGGCCAGAGCAACCAGCAAGTGCTCAGCCTGTTCAAGTAACCTGATCCAGAAGGAAGACGATCATGGCGGAAGCTCTCAACAGCCGCGAATTGGCGGCCTACCCCTTCCTGGAATGCGCGGTCCTGCTCGACCGCGCACGCCAGCCCGACAGCGCGATCATCTGGGCCGACGCGCTCGACCTCAATGCCGCCCGCTGGCTGACCATTGCCGACCGCGCCGGTCACCGTGGCGGCCTGCCCGACGAGACCATTGCGTTCTTCGATCGGGCCGGCCGGTTCATGGTGGAGGCTGCCCGCAGCCTGCGCGGCGGCGCCGACCCGGTTCTGGTCGACACCCTGATCCGGCTCAACCTCGGCATGTCCGAACAGATCCTGAGGGCGGCCTGAAGGCCGCCCCAGATGTCGTCTGGCGTTACGCGATCAAGAGGTCCGGAAGGCCCGCACGGCGCACCGCCGTCATGGCGCGGCGGTCGCCAGGCCGCCGCGGCGCGGATCCGGGCGGCCACTGTCGAGGCGGCAGGCAAATGCCGGCCTTGGCCCGTCAGCGCCCGGCAAGAATGCTGAAAACCGTCTTTGACTGGGGCGGGTCGGGCTGGATCACCGCGCTCAGGGTTTGGCGCTGCAGCTTGGCGGCAAAAGCGAATTGCCGTTCCAGGGCCTGCTGGCGCAATTCGGCGGCTTTCAGGGCGGCCGAACGGTCGTCGAACAACTGGTCGCTTAGCTTCAGGGCCTCGTCGCCGGCGGCCTCGGAGCGCTGGGTGACGGCGGCCACGCCCAGTTCGGCCTGGCCGATCGCCTTATCGAACTGGCTGATCTGACCGCGCACCGCGTCGAGCGCGGCCTGGACGTCGGCGATCGCCCGGGTCTGGCCGTCGCCGGTCAGATGGTCGTAGAGCCAGGCGTTGCCGACATCGAGGCCGCCCTGGGCAAAATCGACCGTGCGGCTGGTGGTGCCGTCGGTGAAGGTGATGGTGTCGCCGTCCCGGGCGGTCACGGTCAACTGATCGAAGGGGACGGCCTGGCCGTCCAGGGTCAGCGTCTTGGCCAGCAGGTCGGGCTGATAGGTCGTGCCGGTGGCGCTGTCGGTGAGCAGATAGCGGGTGCCCACCGCCTGCACTTTCAGCGGGATCTGGACGGTGCCGACATTGGCGAACACCAGGCGCTGGCCTTTCAGGCCCGGGCTGACATTGCCGAGCAGCCCGTCGAGCGCGCCCTGGCCCCTGCTGCCGACCTGGATGTTGAGCTGGCCCAGTGCCAGATCGAAGGCGCTGCTGTTGCCGGCAAGCGCAGCATCGTGAACGGTGGTCAGCTTTTCCAGGGCGGCGCCGGCCACCCCGCGGGCGCTGCGCAACTGGCTGACGACGCCGTCGGCGCCGGACTTGATCCCCACCAGGCGGTCCAATTCCGCCTCGGCCGCGCTGGCCCGGGTATCGCTTCGGAAGCGGTCCTGGATGGCGGCAACTTCCTTGGCGTAACGCTTTGCGACGCTGTTCTTGATGGCGATGAAGGCACGCTCGAGGGCGGCCTCGGCCTGCTGCCGCTGCATCTCCGCACTGCCGCCGATGATGCCGACCATGGTGCCTCCTATCCCACCCGGCGGGCGGATGCCGCGCCAAGCTGGGCGTCGACATCCGCGAGCAGGGTGACGGCGCCCTCGCGCATGGTGGCGAGATTGATCCGGAACTGGTCGTAGAACGCCGCCGTCAGGGCCGCCCGGCG
>JAJFJE010000069.1 GCA_021774355.1 Alphaproteobacteria bacterium | reverse complement strand
AGATCGGCGAAGCCGGCCTGCTGGTCGCCGAGCTTCCGGTCGGAACCCAGATCCAGGCCCGGCATTTTCCCCGCCGCAACCGCATCATCGCCGGCCTTGCCCTGGGCGTGGTGGTGGTCGAGGCTGCCTTGCAGTCCGGCTCGTTGATTACGGCGCGCTTCGCCCTCGATCAGGGGCGCGAGGTCATGGCCGTGCCCGGCTCGCCGCTGGATCCGCGGGCCCGGGGCAGCAACGACCTGATCCGCGCCGGGGCGCGCCTGGTCGAACATGCCGACGATGTCATCGACGCCATCCGGCCGCTGATCGAGCGGCCGCTCGAGGCGCCGCCGCCGCGGCACTTTGCCGGGACCGGTTCGGCCCTGGCCGATGACGCCCAGGTCGACCGCCACCGGGCCGCGGTGATCGAACGCCTGTCGCCGGTTCCCATCGCCATTGACGAGGTCATCCGCCAGTGCGAATTGACACCCTCGGTGGTTTTCACCATTTTGCTGGAACTCGAATTGGCTGGACGCCTTCTCCGCCACGCCGGCGGACGGGTCTCGCTTGTCTGATCATCCCTCTTTTCGCCATGCTCGGGCCCTGGGGCACATGAACGTCGTCATCGTCGAGTCACCAGCCAAAGCCAAGACCATCAACAAATATCTTGGGCCCGGGTACACGGTTCTGGCCAGTTTCGGCCATGTCCGCGATCTGCCGGCCAAGGATGGGTCGGTGCGCCCGGACGATGATTTCGCCATGGACTGGGAAATCGACGGCGACGCCAAGAAGCGCCTGGGCGAGATCGCCAAAGCCGTCAAAGGCGCCGAGCGGCTCTATCTGGCGACCGATCCGGACCGCGAAGGCGAAGCGATTTCCTGGCACGTTCTTCAAGTGCTAAATGAGAAAAAGGCGTTAAATGGCGTTGAAGTCTCTAGAATCGCGTTCAACGAAATCACCAAATCGGCGGTCACCGCGGCGATCAAGGCGCCCCGACGGCTCGACCAGGAGCTGATCGACGCCTATCTGGCGCGCCGGGCCCTCGACTATCTTGTGGGTTTTACCCTGAGCCCGGTCTTGTGGCGCAAGCTGCCGGGCGCCCGGTCGGCCGGGCGGGTCCAGTCGGTCGCCCTGCGCCTGATCTGCGATCGCGAACTGGAGATCGAGAAGTTCCGCTCGCAGGAATATTGGTCGGTCGAAGCCTTGTTCACCAGCGGCGACGGCAGCCGCTTCGCCGCCCGCCTCAGCCATCTGAACGGCCACAAGCTCGACAAATTCGATCTCAAGGACGAGGCGGCGGCCCATGGTGCCCGGGATGCCATCGCCGCCCGCGACTTCCATGTCGAGGCGGTCGAGTCGAAGCCCGCCCAGCGCCATCCGGCGCCACCCTTCACAACCTCGACCCTGCAGCAGGAGGCCGCCCGCAAGCTGGGCTTTTCCGCCCAGCGGACGATGCAACTGGCGCAGCGGCTCTATGAGGGCGCCGAGGTGGATGGCGAGACGGTCGGCCTGATCACCTATATGCGGACCGATGGCGTCTCGATGGCGGCCGAGGCGGTCGCCGGCGCCCGCACCCTGATCGGCGAGCATTATGGCGCGGCCTATTGCCCGGCCGCGCCCCGGCTCTACAAGGTCAAGACACGCAACGCCCAGGAGGCCCACGAGGCCATCCGCCCGACCGATTTCCGCCGCCGGCCCGAGCTTCTGCGCCACCTCGATCCCGACCAGCGCCGGCTCTACGAACTGGTCTGGAAACGGGCCCTGGCCAGCCAGATGGAAAGCGCCCGGCTGGAGCGCACGACGGTCGATGTCACCAGCCAGGATCGCCAGGTGGTGCTGCGCGCCACCGGTTCGGTGGTGCTGTTCGACGGCTTCCTGGCGCTCTACCAGGAAGGCGAGGACGACCGCGGCGGCGACGACGAAGATGCCGCCCGCCTGCCCAAGCTGGCCGCCGGCGAGGGCCTGCGCCGCGGCGCGATCAAGCCCGAGCAGCACTTTACCCAGCCGCCGCCGCGCTATTCCGAAGCCTCCCTGGTGAAGAAGCTGGAAGAGCTGGGTATCGGCCGTCCCTCGACCTATGCCTCGATCCTCGAGACCCTGCGCAACCGCAGCTATGTGGTGATGGAGAAGAACCGCTTCGTGCCCGAGGACAAGGGGCGCCTGGTCACGGCGTTCCTGGAAAGCTTCTTCGCCCGCTATGTCGAATACGACTTCACCGCCAATCTGGAAGAGCAGCTCGACGAGATCACCGAAGGCAAGGTGCCCTGGAAAGAGGTTCTGCGACGCTTCTGGCAGGAGTTCCATGTCGCCATCGAAGGCACCCGGGAACTCAAGATTTCCGAGGTCCTCACGGCCCTGGACACGCTTCTGGGGCCGCATCTGTTCCCCGAAGGCGAAGCCGGCAAGGACCCGCGGGTGTGCCCGTCCTGCGCCAATGGCCGGCTGTCCTTGAAACTGGGCAAGTTCGGCGCCTTTATCGGCTGCTCGAATTATCCCGAATGCCGCTTCACCCGGCAATTCGCAGCGGGCGGCGGCGACGGCCAGAAACCCCAGATCGGCGAGGACGGGGTCAAGCAGCTCGGCACCGACCCCACCACCGGCGAGGCGATCACCTTGCGGGCGGGCCGTTTCGGCCCCTATGTCCAGCAAGGCGAGGGCGAGAAGCCCAAGCGGGCCAGCCTGCCCAAGGACATGACCCCGGAGATGGTCGATCTGGACAAGGCCCTGGCTCTGCTGGCCCTGCCCCGCGAGGTCGGCAGCCACCCCGAAAGCGGCCAGCCGATCCAGGCCGGAATCGGCCGTTACGGTCCCTATATCCTGCACGACAAGCGCTACATCAACCTGCCCAGCGCCGAGGAAGTCTTCACCATCGGCCTGAACCGGGCGGTCAGCCTGCTGGCCGAGCCGCCCAAGGGGCGTGGCGGCCGCAAAACACCCGAACCTCTGAAGCGCCTGGGCGACCATCCCGACACGGCCAAGCCGATCGCCATCATGGATGGCCGCTACGGCCCCTATGTCGCCTGCGACGGCATCTTCGCGACCCTGCCCAAGGGGCTCGACCCCCAGGCCGTCGAATTGCCCCAGGCCCTGGAACTGCTGGCGGCCAAGGCCGCGAAAAGCCCGGCCAAGCCGGCGCGCAAGGCGAAAGCCGCGGCAAAGCCGGCTGCGGCCAAGGCGGCGCCCAAGCGCAAGGCGGCCGCCAAGGCAGCTGGCAAGACCGCTGCCAAGCCGGCGGCCAAGCGGGCCAAGGCCGCCAAGGCGGGCTGAGTGGCCAGACGCCCGCGTCCCACAGCCACCCTGCCCTCGAAGGCCGAGATTGCCCGCTTTCTGAGCGAACAGACCGGCAAGGTCGGCAAGCGGGAAATTGCCCGGGCCTTCGGGGTCAGCGGCGACGACCGGGTCGAGCTCAAGCGCCTGCTGGCCGAGATGAAGGCCGATGGCCTGGTCGAGCGGGAACGCGGCCGGGGCCTGGTCGCAGCCGGCGAACTGCCGGCCGTGGCCGTGGTCCAGATCGTCGATATCGGCGCCGGGGTGCTGCTTGCCCGCCCGGTCAGCTGGCCGGCCGAGACGCCGCCGCCGCGCATCGAAATTGCCGAGGTGGGGGGGCGCGGCGCCGGGCCGGCGCCGGCCATCGGCGACCGGGTGCTGGCCCGGCTGGAAAAGCAACCGGCCGCCCCGGGGGACGCGAAGCACTACCGCGCCAGCATCATCCGCACCCTGTCCCGGGACGAGGACCGGGTGCTGGGCGTCATCCGCCTGTCCTCGACCGGCGACATCCGGCTGGTTCCGGCGGACCGCCGGGCACGCAGCGACTTCCGGGTGGATGCCGCCGATCTCGGGGGCGCCCGGGACGGCGACCTGGTCAGCGCCGAGACGGTGCTGGGCCGGGCCCTCGGCCTGCCCCGGGCGCGGGTCCGGGAAGTCCTCGGCGACACCTCCTCGCCCAAGTCGATCTCCCTCATCGCGATCCATGCCCATGGCATTCCCGTGGCCTTTCCGCAGGCCGCCGTCGAGCAGGCGGAGCAGGCCGAGCCGGTGACCCTGGGCAGCCGCGAGGACCTGCGCGCCCTGCCCCTGATCACCATCGATCCGGCCGACGCCCGGGACCATGACGACGCCGTCTTCGCCGAAGCGGACCCCGATCCGGCCAATCCCGGCGGCCATCATGTGGTCGTCGCCATTGCCGATGTCGCCCATTATGTCCGGCCCGGCAGCCCGCTCGACCATGCTGCCCGGGACCGGGGCAATTCCGCCTATTTCCCCGACCGGGTCGTGCCGATGCTGCCCGAGGCCCTGTCCAGTACCCTGTGCTCGCTGCTCGAAGGCGAGGACCGGGCCTGCCTTGCCGTCCATCTCTGGCTTGACGCCAAAGGCGCCAAGCGGCGCCACCGCTTCACCCGGGCGCTGATCCGCATTGCCGCCGGCCTGTCCTACGAACAGGCCCAGGCGGGCGTGGACGGACGGCCGGATGCGGTCACCGCGCCGCTGGTCGAACCGGTGCTGCAGCCTCTATGGGCCGCCTGGGACGCGGTGATGGGCGAACGGGCCCGGCGCGAACCGCTGGATATCGACATGCCCGAGCGGATCGTCCGCCTGGACCGGGACAGCGGTGCCGTGCTGGCGATCGAGGCGCGCCAGCGCCTCGACGCCCACCGGGTGGTCGAGGAGTTCATGATCCTGGCCAATGTCGCGGCGGCCGAGACCCTGGAAGAGCGGCGCCAGCCCTGCATGTACCGGGTCCATGACGAGCCCAGCCTGGAAAAGCTCGAGGCACTGCGCAGCTATCTCGCCACTCTGGGCATCAGGCTGGCCAAGGGACAGGCCCTGAAGCCCCACCATTTCAACCGCATCCTGGCCCAGGTGGCGGACACCGCCCACGCCCGGGCGGTCAACGAGATGGTCCTGCGGTCCCAGGCCCAGGCCGTCTACAGCCCGGAAAATCTCGGCCATTTCGGCCTGGCCCTGCGCCGCTACGGCCATTTCACCTCGCCGATCCGACGCTATGCCGATGTCCTGGTCCACCGCGCCCTGATCCGCGGCCTGGGGTTGGGCGAAGGCGGCCTGGCCGATGGCGAGATCGCCAGCTTCGCCGATACCGCCGAGCATATTTCCATAACCGAGCGGCGTGCCATGATGGCCGAACGGGATTCGACGGACCGCTATCTCGCCGCCTTCATGGCCGGCCAGGTGGGCGGCCGCTTCACCGCCCGGGTGACCGGGGTCACCCGCTTCGGCCTGTTCGTCACCCTGGATGAAACCGGCGCCACCGGGTTGATCCCGGTCTCGACCCTGGGGGCGGACTATTTCCGCCATGACGAAGCCGCCCAGGCCCTGGTCGGCGAGCGAAGCGGTCTGGCCTTCCGCCTCGGCGACGCCATCAAGGTCACCTTGCGCGAGGCCAGCCCGGTCACCGGCGGGCTGGTCTTTGCCCTGGCCGACCGCCCGGGCGGAGGCGGACCCCCGGGGCGGCCCGCGACAGGGGGTCGCAAGCCCTTGCGGCCCGCACGGCGACGGTCAACATAGCACCCAAGCCGTTGGAGTAGACCGTGATGCCGATTATCGACCTCAATGCCGATCAACCGGTTGCCGAAGCCCCGCGGGACCGCTGGCAGGCGATGAGCCGCGGTTTTCGCGAACGCTGCCCCAGTTGCGGGGTCGGCGCCATTTTCGGGCGCTACCTCAAGGTCAATCCGGCCTGCCCGTCCTGCGGCGCGGAATTGCACCATCACCGGGCCGACGACGCCCCGCCCTATTTCACCATCACCATCGTCGGCCACGTCATCCTGGCCGCCATGCTGACGGTCGAGCAGGCCTATGCGCCGGCCCTGTGGCTGCACATGGTCATGTGGCTGCCCCTGACCCTCGTCCTCACCTTCCTGTTGCTGCCGCGGATCAAGGGCACCCTGATCGGCCTGCAATGGGCCCTGCGCATGCACGGTTTCTCGGGCGAAGAGGATGCGCCGGAAGCCCTGCCCAGCGTCTGACGGCCCGCCACACCCTGGCAACACATGGCTTGTTTCCCGGGTGACACGGGTCTTGTGTCGCCGCAGCAACGCAGGTGACAAGGATGTCGACGGCGGCGCCGTCGCCACGGCAGGATGGCGCCATGGCCGACCCCTCCCCGCCCAAGTCGCCGCTGCCCCGCCCCCGCGAGGCGGCGACACTGATTCTGTGGCGCGAGGCGGCCGGCACCATCGAGGTGCTGATGGGCGAGCGTCATCACGGCCACCGTTTCATGCCCGGGCAATGGGTCTTTCCGGGCGGCCGGATGGAGCGGGCCGACCTGCGCCTGCCCGCCTTTCCCCTGCGTCCCGAAACCCGCCAGGTGCTGGAACGGGCCGCCCCGCCCCGCCGGGCCCACGGCCTGGCAGTCGCCGCCATCCGCGAAACCGCTGAAGAGGTCGGCCTGCTGGTCGGCCGCCCCTCGCCCGTGGCCAGCCGTCTCCCCGCGACCGGAAGCTGGGCCGATTTCCGCGCCGCCGGCCTGCTGCCCGCACTCGACGCGCTCGACTATCTGGGCCGGGCGATCACCCCGCCGATGCGCCCGCAGCGCTTTCACGCCCGCTTCTTCCTGGCCCCTGCCGCCGCTGCGGTGGGCGAGGCCCGGCCGTCCCGCGAACTGGTCCGCATCGCCTGGGTCCCCCTGGCGGCCGCCCGGGATTTCGAGCTGGCCAACATCACCGCCGTGATGCTGGCTGAGGTCGGGCGCCGTCTTGCCGAGGATGCCCGGGACTATCCCGTCCACGCCATGCGCCATGGCCGGCGGGTGATCTTCTATGACGGCCAGACCTGACGACGGCCTGCTGGTCGCCGTCATCGCCGCCGTGGCGGTGGTCGGCGCAACCTACAGCCTGAGCACGCCCCTGCTCGCCTTCGCCCTTGAGGCCCGCGGGCTGGCCACCTGGCTGATCGGCCTGAACGCCGCGATGGCCGCGGTGGCCATGATCCTGCTGCCGCCCCTGACCCCCGCTTTGGTCCGCCGCTGCGGCACGCTCACCACGCTGTACGGCGCCCTGGCGCTTACCGGGCTGACCGTCGCCCTGTTCGCCGTCACGGATAATCTGGTGCTGTGGTTTGCCCTGCGCCTGGTGCTGGGCATCGGCCTGACCGGGCTGTTCGTGGTCTCGGAGGCCTGGATCAATCATCTGGCGGGGGCGCGGCGGCGCGGCCGGGTGCTGGGCCTCTACGCGGCCGCCCTGGCAGTCGGCTTCACCATCGGCCCGGCCATGCTGCAATTGACCGGGTTGGCCGGGCCCCTGCCCTATCTGGCCGGCGCCCTGACCGCCGGGCTGGCGGCTGTACCCCTGATCCTGGCCCGGCCGTGGCGTCGGACCGACCCTTTCGTGGCCCGGGGCGAGGCCCGGCAGGGCCAGATCGCCCGCCGCGCGCCCCTGGCCGTGGCGGCCGGGCTGCTGTTCGGCCTGGTCGAGGCCGGGGTGCTCAGCCTGCTGCCCCTGTGGGCGGTGCAGAACGACCTGGGCATCGGCGTCGGCATCGAGCTTATGATGTGGCTGGGCGCCGGCAATATTGCCCTGCAGTGGCCGATCGGCTGGCTGGCCGACCATTTCGACCGCCGCCGCGTGCTGCTGCTCTGCACCGTGGCCGGGCTGGCCGGTGCCGCCACCCTGCCGCTGTTCGCCGGCAGCCTGCTGCTCTACGCCGCCCTGTTCTTCTGGGGTGGCTGCCTGATGGGCCTCTATACCGTCGGCCTGGCGCTGCTGGGCGAGCGATTCCATGGTCCAGATCTGGCGTCGGCCAACGCCGTCTTCGCCACCGCCTATGGTGCCGGCGCCCTGGTCGGCCCGCCGCTGGTCGGTCTGGCCATGGACCTGGTGCCCCGCCACGGCCTGCCCCTGGCCCTGGGCCTGGCCTGCCTGGCCTATGCCGGTGCCGTCGCCGCGAGCCTCGCCCGGGGCACCGCCGCAGGCCGTCATTAACCTTATCCTAACCGAGTCCGTGATCGACTGGGGGCGCAGGAAAGGGCCCCTGGCCCGGGAGAATCGTCATGCTGTGGTACGCTTTGCTGACCTTCGTTGCCGGCGTGGTGGTGGGCGGTGTCGCCGTCTCGTTCTGGGCCTTCTGGGACCAGTCCGACGAAGACTGGAGTTCCCAGCAATAGACGATCCCTGGCGACCCCGGCAGGACTCGAACCTGCGACATCCCGCTTAGAAGGCGGGTGCTCTATCCAGCTGAGCTACGGGGCCGGCGCGGGATCAGCGCGATTTCTGGAACTTGAAATTATCGGCATAGGCCTTGATCACCCGGGCGGCGGGCTTGGGCCGCTCCACTTCATAGGGGATGCGCCGGCCCTCGGCATAGGCAATCGCCGCCTCGGCGGTGGGGAAGCGCAGGATGACCTCGCCATTCATGTCGGCGGTGCCGCTCCAGCCCATCAGCGGGTCCAGGCGGCGCAACGCCTCGGGCTCGAATTCCAGGACCCAGTGCCGGGTATTGGCCCGACCCGACTGCATGGCATTCTTCGCCGGTAGATAGATCCGCGCACGCATCGTCCAGCCCTCTGCCTCCGAACCCCGATCCGCTCTTGATCGTGCCGCAAGATGGGCCGGATCGGCGGCTTCCGTCAACGGCCCAGCCGGCCGGGGCAGTGCCCGTGTCAAAGTAATAAAAATTTGCCGCGGCATGGACTAGAATGGCCGGGTCCCGCGTATATGTCGTAACGGGGTTAGACAGAGGGTTCCGTGTTCGTCCGAGGTGTGTTCAACAAGCTGGCCCGCAATCGGCTGGTCGATCAGTCCCTGCCGGCCATGCTGCCGGTGCTGCGGCGCTATGCCCTGGTGCTGAGCCGCGACCTGTCCACCGCCGAGGACCTGGTCCAGGCGACCCTGGCCGGCGCCTATGAACGGATCGCCAGCCTGGATACGTCGCGCCCGATCCGGCCCTGGCTGATGACCATCATGCACCATCTCTGGGTGTCGAACTGGCGCAGTGCCCAGGTCGAGGAACGGGGCCTGGCCGAGCTGGCGCCACTCCAGGCCACGGCCGCCGCCCCCGGCCAGTTCGCCGCGGTCGAGCTTGGCCGCGCCCTGGACGCCCTGATGAGCCTGCCCTGCGACCAGCGCGAGGCCATCGCCCTGGTCGCCATCGACGGCATGAGCTATGAGGAGGCCGCCACCATCCTCGGTGTTCCGGCCGGGACCCTGACCTCCCGCCTGGCCCGCGGTCGCGAGGGCCTGCGCCGCCTGACCGCCGCTGAGCCCGGCGCCGGCACGCCCGACGCGGCGACCGGGCGCGGCTTTCTGCGCATGGTGAAGTCATGACCCGCGTGCCCCTCTCCGACGCCGAGCTGAGCGCCTATGTCGACCGGCAGCTCGAACCTGCCGAGCGCGCCAATGTCGAGCGGACCCTGCGCGACCAGCCGACCGAGGCGGCCCGGATCATGGCCGACCTGGCGCTGCGCGAGGAGATCGCCTCGTTCATGAACGAGCCGGCCACCAAGGCCGCGGCCGCGACAGACGCAGCGGCGCGCCGCTTGCACCGCCGTGTCGTCGGCAAGCATTTATCGGTGGTGGCACGCCGCGCCGGGCGGGTTGCCGCCCTGCTGCTGGTCGGCTGGCTGGCCTATCCGGCGGCCAATAACGGCACCTTTACCGCCGCCGGGGCGACCTGGCCCCTGCCCCATTTCGTCGATGACGCGGTCGATGCCCATCGCGCCGCCCTGGGCAATGCCGCGATCGGCGGCGATCCGGGCCAGCTTCGCTATCTGCT
>JAJFJE010000068.1 GCA_021774355.1 Alphaproteobacteria bacterium | reverse complement strand
GCCGGGGGTCTGTGCTTGATCGCCGGTTGACATGGAATTTTGCTCGCTTTCCTGCCTACGCGAATCAAGGGGCCGTTCGGCCGAGACTTTAGCGCGGGCATTCGCATCTGAGTAGTCGGGCCCCGCCCGGAACGATAGTATGGGGCAGAATTCATACCCATCCGGTCCGGGAGGCGCGTCATGACTGCCTTCGTCCTCGCCATGGCGCTGTTCATTGCCATTCATCTGGGGGTCTCGGGCACGCGGCTGCGCGGCGCGGCGGTGGCAAGTTTGGGCGAAAACGTCTATCGCGGGCTGTTCTCGGTCGCTTCGGCCCTGTGCCTGGCCGGGGTCATCTGGTTCTTCGACCCCGACAATGCGGCCAATCCGGTATGGTGGGACGCCAGCGCGGGCCGTCGCTGGCTGGCCGTGCTGATCCTGCTGCCGGCCTGGGTTCTCCTGGTCGGCGCCCTCAGCCAGAGCAACCCGACGGCGGTTGGCCAGGAGGCCGGGCTGGCCCGCGGCGCCGAGGCCGCCACCGGGGTCCTGCGGGTCACCCGCCATCCTTTCCTGATTGCTGTGCTGCTCTGGGCCTTCGCCCATCTGCTGAACAAAGGCGACCTGGTCTCGGGTCTGCTGTTCGGCGGCTTCGGCCTGGTGGCGGCGTGGGGCACCCTGGCGATCGACGCCAAGGCCCTCGCCGCCAAGGGCGATGCCTATCGCCGTTTCATGGCCGCGACCTCGGTGGTGCCCTTCCTGGCCATCGTCCAGGGGCGCAATCGTCTGGTCCTGGGCGAGATCGGCTGGTGGCGGCTGGCCCTGGGGCTGGTCCTGTGGGCCGCCCTGCTGCAGTTTCATGGCGCCGTGTTCGGGGTGCCGGCTGTGCTCCTCTAGGGCCGCGAGGCGGCAGCCGGCGAGCCGGGGACGGAGCGGACGCATGGCGCTGAAGCATGGTTTGACGGTTGCGGCGCTCTATGGCCGCGCCGGTCTGAGCGCTCTCGATGCCGCCTTCGTCGCCCATCTGACGGCGACCGACGCCGGCCTCGCAGCGGCCCTGGCGGCGGCCCGCGCAGCACCCATGACGCTCGCAGCCAAGGCCCGTGCTGACCTGCTGATCGCCCTTGCCCCGGTGGTCGAGGATTTCGTCGCCGATCTGTTCGGCATCACGGCGGCGGTCGCGGCGCTGCGCCGGCGCCATGGCGGGCTGGCCCCGCTCTACAGCGTCAAGCGGCTGTTCGTGCAGCGCCGGGCGGTGAAGGTCCTGGCCGCGGCGGAGTTGGCCGCGCTCGACGGCGATCGCCTGGCTGCGGACCTGGTGCCCTATCTGGGCCGGCGCATGGCCGGCAGCGCCGACGAACTGGCCTTTGCCACGGCCGTCGCCCGCTGGACCGAGGACGAGGCGGCCCATGGCGCGGCCCTGGCCCTGGCCCTGCGCTATGCCGCCTGGGCGACCCTGACCGCGCCCGGCATCGCCCGCCACGGCCAGGGCATCCTGTTCCGCCAGCCGCGCAAGCGCGACCCCCTGGACCTGGTCCGTCACATGGACGGCACGGCGACCGCCGCCGGGCGCCACTTCACCATGGCCGCGGGCCATCGCCGCCGGCGGGACGGCTTTGCCCTGACCGATCCCGGCTGTACCCTGGCCGAAGCCCTGGACCAAGCCAATTACTGCATCTGGTGCCATGGCCAGGGCAAGGACAGTTGCGCCAAGGGCCTGCGCGAGAAGGCGGCCGGCGACGCCGCGCCGGCCTACCGGGCCGACGTGTTCGGCAATGCCCTGGCGGGCTGTCCGCTGGACGAGAAGATTTCCGAGATGCATGCGGTCAAGGCCCAGGGCTATGCCATCGGTGCCCTGGCGGTGATCGCGCTCGACAACCCGCTCTGCGCCGGCACCGGCCATCGGATCTGCAACGACTGCATGAAGTCCTGCATCTACCAGAAGCAGGACCCGGTCGACATTCCCCAGGCCGAGACGCGCAGCCTTAAGGATGTCCTGGAACTGCCCTTCGGCTTCGAGATCTACAGCCTGCTGACCCGCTGGAACCCGCTGGATTTCGCGCGACCGCTGCCCCGGCCGGCGAGCGGCCGCAAGGTGCTGGTGGTCGGGCTCGGCCCGGCGGGCTACACCCTCGCCCACCATCTGGTGAATGATGGCCACCTGGTGGTGGCGATCGACGGGCTGAAGATCGAGCCGCTGCCCGAGGCCATCTCTGGGGTAACCCCAAGCGGTACGCGGGTGCCATTCCGGGCGATTCGCGACAGCGCCGAACTTCACGAGGGGTTGGCGGAACGGGTCAATGGTGGGTTCGGCGGCGTCGCCGAATACGGCATCACCGTCCGCTGGGACAAGAACTTCCTCAAGGTGATCCGCCTGCTGCTCGAGCGTCGGCCCGCCTTCGCCATGATCGGCGGCGTGCGCTTCGGCGGCACCCTGGGCATCGACCAGGCCTTTGCCCTGGGCTTCGACCATATCGCCCTGTGCATGGGGGCCGGGCGGCCGACCGTTCTCGACCTGCCGGGCGGCCTGGCCCGGGGGGTGCGCACCGCCTCGGATTTTCTGATGGCGCTGCAATTGACCGGCGCGGCCAAGGCGGACTCGCTGGCCAATCTGCAGATCCGCCTGCCGGTGGTGGTGGTCGGCGGCGGCCTCACCGCGATCGACACCGCCACCGAGGCGCTCGCCTACTACCCGGTCCAGGTCGAGAAGTTTCTCGGCCGCTACGAAACGCTTGCCGCCGAACGGGCGAGGCCGCGGTACGGGCCCGCTGGTCGGCGGAAGAGGCCGGCATCGCCGACGAATTCATCGGCCACGCCCGGGCGCTCAGGGCCGCGCGGGTGGCGGCCCGCGCCGCCGGCCGGGCGCCGGACCTTGCGGCCCTGCTGCGCGGCTGGGGCGGGGCGACCATGGCCTATCGCCGTCGCCTGATCGATGCCCCGTCCTATACGCTGAACCACGAAGAGGTCGAGAAGGCGCTGCAAGAAGGCATCACCATCGCCGAGGGCCTGTCGCCGGCTGCGGTCGAGGTCGATGCGTTCGGCCATGTCGCCGCCCTGGTCATGGACCGCATGGTCCGGGGCGAAGACGGCCGCTGGACCCCGGCCGACCGGGTTTCCCTGCCGGCCCGTTGCGTCCTGGTCGCCGCCGGCACCCAGCCCAATACGGTGCTGGCCCGGGAAGACGGCCGCCTGGCGCTGGACGGCAAATGGTTCCAGGCCCAGACCGAGGCGGGCGAGGCGGTCAGCCCGGAACGGGTGGCCAAGCCGGCGGCTGCCGACATCCTGGTTTACCGCCATGGCGACGGCCGGGCGGTCAGCTTCTTCGGCGATCTACATCCCTCCTTTGCCGGCAATGTGGTCAAGGCCATGGGCGGCGCCAAGCAGGGCTATCCCGTGGTCAGCCGGCTGCTGGCGGCGCGGCCGCCGGCGGTGGCCGATGACGGCTTCGTCGACCGCCTGAACGGCCTGCTGCGGGCCGAACTGGTGCGGGTCGAGCGGCTGACCCCGACCATTGTCGAAGTGGTGGTCCGGGCGCCTCTGGCGGCGCGGGCCTTCAAGCCCGGTCAATTCTACCGGCTGCAGAATTTCGAAAGCCTGGCGCCGCGGGTGGCGGGCACCTGCCTGGCCATGGAAGGCCTGGCCCTGACGGGCGCCTGGACCGACCCGGAGCAGGGGCTCATCGGGCTGATCGTGCTCGAAATGGGCGGCTCGTCCGATCTCTGCGCGACGCTGGAGCCGGGCGCCCCCCTCGTGCTGATGGGGCCGACCGGGGCGCCGACCGAAACGCCCGGCGGCGAGACCGTGCTGCTGGTCGGCGGTGGCCTGGGCAATGCGGTGCTGCTGTCGATCGGCCAGGCGCTGCGGGCCGCCGGGTCCCGGGTGGTCTATGTCGCCGGCTACAAGCGGCTGGCCGACCGCTACAAGGCGGCCGATATCGAGCGTGCGGCCGACCTGGTGGTGTGGGCCTGCGACGAGGCGCCGGGCTTTCCTCCGGGGCGGCCCCAGGATCGGAGCGTCACAGGCACCATCGTCGAGGCCATCAGCGCCTATGGCGAGGGCCGGCTGGGGCCCGCCCCGATTCCCCTCGAGGCGGTCGAGCGGGTGATCGTCATCGGCTCCGATCGCATGATGGCGGCGGTCGGGGCCGCCCGCCGCGGCCCGCTGGCGCCGCTGCTGGGCCGGGCGAAAGTGGCGCTGGGCTCGATCAACTCGCCCATGCAATGCATGATGAAGGAAATTTGCGCCCAGTGCCTGCAGCCCCAGATCGATCCGGTCACCGGGCGGCGCAGCGTGGTGTTTTCCTGCTTCAACCAGGATCAGCCGCTCGACCGGGTCGACTTCGCCGCCCTCGACCAGCGGCTGCGGCAGAACGGCGTGCAGGAGAAGCTGACCGCCCAGTGGATCGACCATTGTCTGCGTGCCCTGGGCGCCAGGGCCGGCTGAGCAGGCGTCGCCACCGCGCCCGCCACGGTCAGGGAATGGCCCCCAAAAGGCCGCTCGCCTTGATCCCGTCGAAGATGAACTGCACCGCCAGGGCGGCCAGCAAGACGCCGAACATGCGGCTGATGACATGGACCCCGGTGACCCCCAGCAGGCGCTGGAGCTGGGTCGCCACCAGCATCATGCCATAGGCCAGTACCAGGACCGCGGCGAGGCCGAGATAGACCATGGCCTCGCGACCCACGTCGCCGGCGACGTTCGAGGTCAGGAGGATGATCGAGCCGATGGCGCCCGGACCGGCCAGCAGGGGGGTGGCCAGGGGCACCAACGAGATATCGTCCCGGCCGCGGGCCTCGGCCTCCTCTTCGTCGGTGGTCGTGGTGCCGCCCGAGGGCCGCACGAAGACCATTTCCAGCGAAATCAGGAGCAGCAGGATGCCGCCCGCGGTGCGCAAGGCCGGCAGGGAAATGCCGAACAGGTCGAGGAGGGGGGTGCCGCCGACGCCGAAGGCGACCAGCAGGCCGGCGGCGATGGCCACGCCCTTGAGCGCTGTCCGCCGCCGTTGGCCGGCATCCTGGCGCGCGGTCAGGGCGGCAAACAGCACCGCCACATCCGCCGGCCCGATGGTGGCGAAGAAGGTGGTGAAAGCGATCAGGAAGGTCTCGATCATCGGTGCCACGGGATCTGCTGCGCTGCTCCCGGCAGGATCGGCCGAAAACAGCCGCGAGGGAATGACGTTTTCCGCCGCTCCGACTGCCCGCGCCGCCTCTCTCCCCCCGTCATCCCCGCCCAGGGCCGCAGGCCCGCCGCGCGGGGATCCTGGCGGGCGGGAAGGATTCCCGATCGGCGCCGGGGGCGCCGTCGGGAATGACGAGGGTTGAAAGGGTCGCCGGCGTTCGAATGCGTCCCCTAGTCGAGGCGGCGCAAGGGGGCCACCGGGATGCCGTCGGACCACTGGCCCATCTGGGTCTGGGCGGCGCCCGGACCCAGGGCAGGGCGCCGGTCGGCGCCGTCGAAGGCTGCCGCCGCCAGGGCGTCGCCCAGCCGCCAGAAGCCGTACCAGTCCAGCGCGTTGACGGCGCCTTGGCCGCGGCTCTGCTCGCCCAGGAGTTTCAGGATACGGCCGCTCTGGTCGGCGCCGCGCTCGGCCGTGGGGGCGAAATGATTGGCCAGCAGGGCGGGCATCCCGTGAGCATCCGACGACATTTCCAGCAGGCTGCGATCCCGCGGTGCGACGGCCGTGGCGCCGGCAAAGATGCGCCGGGCGTCGGCGGCTCCGGCGCGCTGGTCGTCGGCCCCGACCACCCCCAGCAGCAAGGTGCCCCGGGGAATGGTCGACAGGTCGGCCAGGGGAACCCGGCCGTCGCCGCTGCCCGGTTCGACCACCATCAGGGCCTTGATGGCCGGCAGGTGCCGGCCGGCGGCCTGGGCGGCGATCCCGGCCGCCACGATGCCGCCGGCGGAATGGCCGATGGCGGCCACCCGGGCAAGGTCCGGCCGGACCCCGAAGCGGCCCGCGGCCAGGGCGTCCAGGCTGGCGCCGACGCCGTCGAGGGCGTTGCCCAGGAACCGGGACGGCGGGGTCAGCAGGCTCTGCTGGTAGCGCGGATAGATCACGATATTGCCCCGCCGCACCAGATGGTCGATCCAGGCGGCATAGGGGTCGGGGGTCAGGGCGGCCCAGCCATGGGCGAAAATGATCACCGGGATCGCGTGCGGACTGGGGCTGTCGGGCAGGAAGATCCAGGCACCGGTCGCGCCGCGGCCGATTTCCCGCTCGACCACCCGGCCATAGGAATAGGCGGATCCGCCTGGCCCGCTGGCCGGCTGGTCCGGCGGCGCCGGGGCGGCCATGGCCGAACCCGCCAGGGCCAGCCATAGCCACGTCGCGCCGAGAAGCTGTGCCGGACGGATCGCCATCATGCCGCCTTCCATGCCGATATCCGGCCCGGCCGGGCGCCGATTCCGCCTGCCGAATCGGGTGATTCCAGGCGGATCCGGCGGGATCCTTGGCCGGGCCTTTGCCCGGCTTTGTCGAGCGCTAAAATTAGCGTTTAATATCAATGTATTGCAAGCCAAATTTGGGGGTTGTTCCGGGTGCGTCCGAAGCTTGTTCCGACCCCCCGGGCTTGCTACAGTCCGGTTACGGAAGCCTTGCCTTGCGGCTTCCCAGACGCCACTTCCTGGCGCCCATGAACAGCGTCCCAGTGTCAGATCCGAATTCCGTCGACCCCTCTGCCGCCATTCCGTCGGCGGCAGGCTCGCCCCCTGGCGCACCGCCCCCTGTCGGGGGGGCGGGCAGCATGCCGCCCAGCTTCTCGGTGGTACCGGTCGCCATCGAAGACGAGATGCGCCGCTCCTATCTCGATTACGCCATGAGCGTGATCGTCAGCCGCGCCTTGCCCGATGCCCGGGACGGCTTGAAGCCGGTGCATCGGCGCATTCTTCACGCCATGAACGAAAGCGGCTTTGACTGGAACAAGGCCTATAAGAAGTCGGCCCGGGTCGTCGGTGAAGTGATGGGCAAGTACCATCCCCATGGCGACAGCGCGATCTATGACGCCATGGTGCGCATGGCCCAGACCTTTTCCATGCGCCTGCCGCTGCTCGACGGTCAGGGCAATTTCGGCTCGATGGACGGCGACCCGCCGGCGGCCATGCGCTACACCGAGATCCGCATGGGCAAGCCGGCTCACGCCCTGCTCGACGATATCGACAAGGACACGGTCGATTTCCAGCCAAATTACGACGATTCGACGACCGAGCCGACGGTGCTGCCGGCGCGCTTCCCGAATTTGCTGGTCAATGGCGCGGGCGGCATCGCGGTCGGCATGGCGACCAATATTCCGCCCCATAATCTGACCGACGTGATCGAGGCCTGTCTGATCCTGATCGACGACCCGGCGACCCCGATCGAAACCCTGATCGACATCGTCCGGGCGCCCGATTTTCCGACCGGGGCCCAGATCATCGGCGAGGGCGGCGCCCGTCTTGCCTATCTGACCGGCCGCGGCTCGGTCCTGATGCGCTCGCGCACCCATGTCGAGGAGATCCGCAAGGACCGGGAAGCGATTGTCGCGACCGAGATTCCCTACCAGGTGAACAAGAGCGGCCTGCTCGAGAAGATCGGCGAGGCGATGCGTTCGAAGCGTATCGAGGGCATTGCCGAACTGCGCGACGAGTCCGACCGCGACGGCGTGCGCGTGGTCATCGAGCTGAAACGCGACGCCGTGGCCGACGTCGTGCTGAACCAGCTCTACCGCTTCACACCGTTGCAGCAGAGCTTCGGCATTCAGATGCTGGCCCTGAATCATGGCCGGCCTGAAGTGATGACCCTGAAGCAGATGCTCCAGGCCTTCATCGATTTCCGCGAGCAGGTCATCACCCGGCGCACCCGCTATCTGCTTGATAAGGCCCGCGAACGGGCCCATGTGTTGGCGGGCCTGGCCATTGCCGTGGCCAATATCGACGAGGTGATCCGGGTCATCCGGGCAGCGCCCGATCCGGCGGCGGCGCGCGAGGCACTGATGGCGCGGGACTGGCCGGTCGCCTCGGTGGAAGCCCTGCTGGCCCTGGTCGAGGAAGCCCACCAGCCCGGGGCGAGCAGCGGTGTCTATCGTCTGAGCGAGCCCCAGGCCCGGGCTATTCTCGACCTGCGGCTGCAGCGGCTGACCGCCCTGGGGCGCGACGAGATCGCCGATGAATTGACCGCCCTGGGCCTCAAGATCACCGACTATCTCGACATTCTGGGCAGCCGCCCGCGCCTGTTCTCGGTCATGCGCGCCGAACTGGTCGAGATGCGCGACCAGTTCGGCAACCCGCGGCGGACCGAAGTGGTGCCCTTCGTCGGCGACCTGGAAGACGAGGACCTGATCCAGCGCGAAGACATGGTCGTCACCGTCAGCCATGGCGGCTACATCAAGCGGGTTCCACTCTCGGCCTATCGCGCCCAGCGCCGGGGCGGCAAGGGCAAGACCGGCATGGCCACCCGGGACGAGGATTTCGTCAACCGGGTCTTTGTCGCCAACACCCACACCCCCGTGCTGTTCTTCTCGACCCGGGGCATTGCCTACAAGATGAAAGTCTGGCGCCTGCCCGAGGGGGCGCCCAACTCCCGTGGCAAGGCCCTGGTCAATCTGCTGCCCCTTGAGCCGGGAGAGCGCATCGCCACGGTGATGCCCCTGCCGGAGGACGAGGAGAGCTGGGCCGCCCTCGACATCGTCTTCGCCACCAAGAACGGCAATGTCCGGCGCAACGTCCTGTCCGATTTCGTCGATGTCCGGGCCAATGGCAAAATTGCCATGAAGTTCGAGGGCGACGATGCGGATGACGAGTTGATCGCCGTCGCCGTGGCCAATGAAGCTCAGGATGTCCTTCTGGGCATCAGTTCCGGCCGGGCGATTCGTTTCCCGGTGTCGGAGGTTCGGGTCTTCGCCGGGCGCAACTCCACCGGCGTGCGCGGCATCCGCCTGCGCAATGGCGATACGGTGGTGGGCATGTGCCTGCTGGGCCATGTCGAGGCCGATCCGGCCGTGCTGCGGGCCTATCTGAAGGCGGCGCGGGCGGCGCTGGGCGAAGCTGCCGGCGACGAGGAGCCTGCGGTCGACGGCATCGAGGACGAGGACGACGAGGAGGGCGGTGCGGCCGCCGCCGACGCCGTCCTGTCCGAGGAGCGCTACCAGGCCTTGGCGGCCGCCGAACAATTCCTCCTGACGATCACCGCAAACGGCTTCGGCAAGCGCAGCTCGGCCTATGAATATCGGGTCACCAGGCGCGGCGGCCAGGGGATCATCGGGATGCAGACCGGTGCGCGCAACGGCGACCTGGTGGCGGCTTTCCCGGTCTCGGATCGCGACCAGGTGATGCTGGTAACCGATGGCGGCCAGGTCATCCGGTGTCCGGTCCACGACGTTCGCATCGCCGGCCGCAACACCCAGGGCGTCCGCCTGTTCCGGGTCGCCGACGACGAGCATGTGGTCTCGGTCACCTGGCTGGAAGACGCCGAGGAGGCCGATGAGGCCGATGAGGC
>JAJFJE010000067.1 GCA_021774355.1 Alphaproteobacteria bacterium | reverse complement strand
AAGCGGCGCCGGGACGCTATCTGCTGATTGCCAGCGCCCCGTGCCCGTGGTCCCACCGGACCCTGATCGCCCGTCAACTGGCCGGTCTCGCCGATGCCCTGCCCCTGGTCATGGCCGACCCGGTGATGGGCCCCGAGGGCTGGATGGCGCCGCCGGGCGTGCTGGGCGACGGCGATGGCGGCGGGCCGCTGCATCGTTTCTATACCGCCAGCGACCGCCATTATTCCGGCGGCACCACCGTTCCGGTGCTGTGGGACCGCCAGGCGCGGACCATCGTCAACAATGAATCCGCCGATATTGTTGTCCAGCTCCTGGACGGCGCCCTGCCGCCGCCCGATCCCGGCGAGGCCGAGCGGCTGGCCACCCTCATTCACAAGGGCATCAACGAGGGCGTCTACCAGGCCGGCTATGCCGGCAATCAGGCGGCCTATGAAGAGGCGGTGCATGGCGTGTTCGCCGCCCTGGAAACCCTTGACGGCCATTTGTCGGAGCGGCGCTACATCGCCGGCGACCGCCTGACGGTTGCCGACATCTACGCCTTCCCGACCCTGATCCGCTTCGACCCGATCTATGCGGTACTGATGCGGTGCAATCTCAGGCGTATTACCGAATACCGCCATGTCCTCGGGTACCTGAAGCGCCTTTACGCCAATCCTGCCTTCGCCGGCACAGTCGATATCGGCGCCTATCGGCGGGGTTACTTCACCAACCTGAAGCGGCTCAATCCCGGCGGCCTGATCCCGCTGGGACCGACGCTCGATCTCGCGGCGCCGGCCGCTCCGTAATGTCTCTTCAAGACCGCCGGGTGTTCCGGCCAACAAGCAACAGGGGGAACAAATGAGTGTCATGGAAAATGTGATCTGCACCCGGCCCCAGACCGGGCCGGAATATCTGAGCAGCCTGCGCGACGGGCGCGAGGTGTGGTTCAACGGCGAGCGGGTGGCCGACGTCACCAGCCACCCGGCCTTCCGCAATGCGGCCCACGGCTATGCCCGGCTCTACGACATGCTCCACGACGAGGCTCACCAGGCCAAGATCTGCGTGCCGACCGATACCGGCAGCGGCGGCCTGACCCATGCCTTCTTCCGCACCGCGCGCTCGGCCGAGGATCTGATCAAGGCGCGCGACGCCTGCGTCGAATGGGCCCGCATGAGCTATGGCTGGATGGGGCGCAGCCCCGACTACAAGGCCTGCCTGATCTATACGCTGGGGGTCAACAAGGACTTCTACGGCGATTTCTTCCCCAACGCCCAGGCCTGGTACAAGCGCGCCCAGGAAGAGGTCCTGTTCTTCAACCACGCCCTGGTCAATCCGCCGATCGACCGGGCCGGCGGCCCGGATTCGGCCAAGGACGTCATGGTCAAGGTGGTCAAGGAGAACGATGCCGGGATCTTCGTGACCGGGGCCAAGGTGGTCGCCACCGCTTCCGCCCTGACCCAGTATAACTTCATCGGTCAGTTCGGCACGGTGCCGTCCAACGACCCGGATATGGCCCTTGCCTTCATCTCGGAAACCGGGGGCCAGGGCGTCAAGCTGATCTCCCGCCAGTCCTACGAGTATCAGGTGCGCCAGGCATCGTCGCCGTTCGACTACCCGCTGTCGTCGCGCTTCGACGAGAACGACGCCATTCTGGTCTTCGAGAACGCCTTCATCCCCTGGGAAAATGTCCTGCTGTTCCGCGACGTCAAGCGGGCGCAGATGTTCTTCCCGTGGTCCGGCATGGCCCACACCTTCGCCCTGCAGGCCCTGGCCCGGCTCGCGGTCAAGCTCGATTTCCTGACCGGCCTGCTCATCAAATGCACCGAGGTGACCGGTTCCTATGAATTCCGCGGCGTCCAGGTTCATCTGGGCGAGGTCATGGGCTGGCGCCACCTGCTGTGGACGATCAGCGAGGCGATGGTGCGCAACCCGGTGCCCTGGCACGACGGTTCCGTGCTGCCCAATCCCCAGGCCGGCGCCGTCGCCCGCCAATTCGCCCCCATGGTCTATGGCCGGGTCATGGAGATCATCCAGCAGGTGGTCGCCAGCGGCCTGATCTACCTGCCGGCCTCGGTCCGCGACCTGCACCACCCCGAAGTCGGCCCGATGCTGGCCAAATATTGCCGCGGCTCGAACGGCATCGACTATGTCGAGCGGATCAAGACCATGAAGCTGATGTGGGACGCGGTGGGCAGCGAGTTCGGCGGCCGCCACCAGCTCTATGAGATGAACTACGCCGGCAATACCGAGAACACCAAGCTCGAGCAGTTGTTCGCCGCCAAGGCAACCGGCCTCGACACGCAGCTCAAGGCCTTCGCCGAACGCTGCATGAGTGACTACGACGAGAACGGCTGGACCGTCCCGGGGCTGGCATGACCGCACTGGACCGCCCGCCGCCGCCGCCTTTGGTCCCGGCCGACGGCGACGGCCGGGCCCTCCGGCGGGCCTTCGGGGCCTTTGCCACCGGCGTCACCATCATTGCCTGCCCCCTTTCCGGGGGCAGGCTGGCGGCGCTGACCGCCAACTCCTTCTCCTCCCTGTCGCTCGACCCGCCGCTCCTGCTCTGGAGCCTCGGCCGCGGCGCACCGTGTTTCGAGGCCTTTGCGGCCTGCAGCCATTTTTCGGTCAACGTCCTGGCCGCCGGCCAACGGGATCTGGCGGATCACTTCGCCCGGCCCCATGCCGACAAATTCGCCAGCGTGCCGCATCACCGGTGTCGGTTCGGAACACCCCTGCTGGACGGTGCGGCCGCAACCTATGTCTGTGCGGCGGAAGCCCGCCACGATGGCGGCGACCATGTCATTTTCGTCGGCCGGGTGGCATATTGGCATCACCGCGAGGCGGAACCTCTGGTATTCTTCGGCGGTCGCTATCGGGAGCTGGGGCAAGGGTGACCGCGGTCAGGCTTGCCGGCGCGCGACGTCCCGCACCGCGGACGGCACGCTGGCCAGCCAGGCCGGGTCCTTCGATAGAATGGCCTTGACCCGATGTACGGATACAGCGCCGCCGTCGTGCGGACCAAACTGATCCCACCGTCGCAGCGGGAGGCGCTGGTGGCGCGGCCCCGCCTGCTGTCGCGCGCCCTGGGTTACCTCGCCCGCCGCCTGACCGTGGTATCGGGCCCCGCCGGCTATGGCAAGACCGGGCTTCTGTCGCAACTGCATCAGGCCATCGAGCAGCGCGGCGAGGCGGTCGGCTGGTTCAGCCTGGAGGAGGCGGATAACGACTTCGTCCGCTTCGTCGCCCATCTCGTGGCCGCGCTGCGTGGCCCCCTGCCGCATTTCGGCCAGGCGACCCTGGCGCTTCTGGGCTCGGGCCTCAGCCTGCCCTCGACGGCGATCAAGACCACCCTGCTCAACGAACTGGCCACCCTCGACAGCGACTTCCATCTGTTCCTCGACGACTCCCACCTGATCGAGGATGGCGCGGTGATCGACCTGATCCGCACGGTGCTGCTCGCGCCGCTCGACCACCTCCACCTGCTGGTCGCCACCCGCAACCCGAAATCCCTGCCGATCAGCCGCTTGCGGGCGACCGGCCGGCTGCACGAGTTCGACGCCTTCGACCTGGAGTTGTCCGAGGACGAGGCGGCCAGCTTTTTCGCCGGCAATGGCA
>JAJFJE010000066.1 GCA_021774355.1 Alphaproteobacteria bacterium | reverse complement strand
GCCCCGGGCTTCCCGGCGCCGGCGGAGCAGGGCGGTGACGCTCTCCAGCCCCATGAGGGTGCCGACAATGCCGAGCAGCAGGACATAGGAAATCGCGATGGCGACGTCGATATCGCCGCTGCGGCGCAGCACGGTGAAGATCCACGAGCCGAGCACCGCTCCGACCAGGCCGCCGCCGGTCATGACCAGGCCGATCTGGAGGTCGACCGTGCCCCGCCGCCAATGGGCAAGGACCCCGGAAACCGAGGTCGCGACGACCTGTTGGGCGCCGGTGCCCACCGCAACGGCCGGCGGCACGCCGATGAAAATCAGCAGCGGCGTCAGGAGAAAGCCACCGCCGACGCCGAACAGCCCCGACAGGAAGCCGACCGCGCCGCCCATGGCCAACAGGAGGAACAGATTGACCGACAATTCGGCGATGGGCAGATAGATCTGCATGGCGGCCGGGACAAAAGTGACAGGCCGGTTCGCACCGGGACAATGGGAAGGAGCCGCAGAATCGCCCCTGAGGCTGTCACTATGGACCGCCGTCGTGGCGCCGTCATCCCCGGTCGGGCGCCACAACGGCGCAGTCCGGCAAATCCGGTTGGCCGGGTCGGGCGAAGGCCGCGCGGATTCCCGTCACCGTCGCCGCCGCGGTGATGCAATGCCGGCCGCCGCCAGGTGGCGACCCAGCCGGCCGGTCGCCCACAGGAAGGCCATCCGGTAGTCCGAGACCAGCGACCACAGCGGATAGCGGAATGTGGCGGGACGGTTGCGTTCGACCAGCATGTGGCCGGTCCAGGCAAAGCCATAGCCGACCACCGGCATGGCCGCCAGCCACCAGGGATCGACCGCAATCGCCAGGGCCAGGACGATCAGGGTCAGGCCGGTCCCCAGATAATGCAGGGCCCGCGTCGCCGGCCGGGCGTGTTCCCGCAGGTAATAGGGGAAGAACGCGCTGTAGCGGGTGATGGTGGAGCTTGGCTCGGGTGTCGGATCCATGGGCCTTCCTCGCCTTTGCCCGGAACAGTGCCGCTGCCGCCCCGGCGCCGGCAAGCGGAATAGATTGACAATTTATCAGTTATCCGCAAGTTTCTGCACTTGTAGCGCAGGAAGCTGTTGACGTCGATCCGCACGTCACCCAGAGTCGGCGCCGGAGGAAACCCTTGGAGACCGCTTTGGCCGCGATCAGCAGGATCATGTTCCTGGCCGTCCGGCGGGCATTCCGGCGATGATCCGGGCGCCCTGCCTGCCGCAGCCGCTGCGCGGTGCCAACCTGTTTGAGCTGGATGGCGCCCTGCAACGTCTGCTCGGCCGCCTGGCGCCGGAGGCCCTGGCGCGGCAGCGCGACCGTCTGAGCGCCTTCGGTGCCTTTGCCGGCGGCCCGGTCGACGAGGCGGCGGATTATACCGACCGCTTTGCGCCGCCCCGGCTCGAAACCTATGACCGGGACGGCCGCCTGGCCAATCGCATCCTGCACAATCCGGGCTGGGACCGGGTTTCCGCCGAGGTCTATGCCCGCGGCGCGGTCGGCCTGTCCTTCGCGCCCCACGGCGAGCCGTTCCTGGTGACGTTCGCCATGGGCTATCTGCTCGGCCAGGCGGATATCTCCCTGCACTGCCCGGTAACCATGACCGGCGCGGTGGCCTATGTTCTCGATCAGTTTGCGCCGGAGGCGCTGCGCAACCGCTTCCTGCCGGACCTCGTGCGCATGGACGGCAAGGCCCTGACCGGCGGCACCTGGGCGACGGAACATCATGGTGGCTCGGATGTCGGCGCCACGACCACCGTGGCGACGCCGCTGGGCGACGGCATGGTCCGGCTCAACGGCCTGAAATGGTTCACCTCCAATGCCAATGGCGGGCTTGCCCTGGCGACCGCCCGGCCCGCGGGCGGGGCCGAGGGCAGCCGCGGCCTGGGGGTCTATCTGGTGCCGACCCACCTGGACGACGGCAGCCCCAATCCGATGCGGATTCGCCGGCTGAAGGAGAAGCTGGGAACCAGGGGCGTGCCAACCGGCGAGATCGACCTGATCGACACCCTGGGCTTCGAGGTGGCGCCGCCGCCCCGCGGCTTCAAACTGATGATGGAAGCGCTGGAATTCAGCCGCATCCACAATGCCATGGGCGCGGTCGGGCTGCAGCGCCGGGCCCTGCTCGAAGCTCTGGGCTATGCCGAGCGGCGCACCGCCTTCGGCCAAACCATCACCGCCTATCCCATGGTCCAGGACGAGATCCTGCGCCTTGTCGTCCAGGCCGAAGCCGGCCTGCTGCTGGCCTTCGAGGCCGCCCGGGCCTTCGACCAGGCGCACCGGGCCGCTCTGGACGACACCGAAGGCGCCGCCCGCACCTGGCTGCGGCTGGCGACCGCCCTGGCCAAATACCACACCGCCGAGGACGCGAATGCGGCGGCCCGTGCCGCCATCGAACTGATCGGCGGCAATGGCTATACCGCCGACCATGTCACCGGGCGGCTGCTGCGCGATGCCCAGGTCACCACGGTGTGGGAGGGGCCGGCCAATATCCAGGCCCTGGAATTGCTGCGCCTGCTGGGCAACCGGCATCCCGGCGTGGCGACCTATCGCGCGCGTATCGAGGGCGTGATCGGCAGCGCGCCGGCGCCGCTGGCGATGCTTGCGGCGGCGGTCGCGGCCGGCCTTGAGGTGGTTGCCGAGGCGGTTGCCCTGGTGCGCAGCGACGCCGCCGCGGCCGAACGCCATGCCCGCCGCCTGCTCGCCCTGATGGCCGATGTCCTGGGGGCGGCCCTGCTGCTGGAGCAGGCCGGCCTCGACTTTGCTGCGGGCAACGGCCGGACCGCCCTGCTGGCCCGGTTGTTCATCGACGCCCGTCTGGCCCCTTTGCCGCGGCGCGGCATCGTCGGCGGCGGCGCCTGGACCTCGACCCTGTTCGTCCCCCTGGCCTATGACGCGCCGGTGGATCCGGGGGCCGCTCTCGCCATTCTCGCCGCCGGTTGAGCCGGCTGCCAAGGAGTCTGCCATGCCGCTTTACCACGCGCCCGTCGACGACATCCGCTTCGTCCTGCACGAGATGCTGCAGGTCGAGAAATATTCCAATCTGGCCGGCTTTGCCGATGCCCCCCGGGATGTCATCGATGCCGTGCTTGAAGAAGGTGCGAAACTGGCCGAGCGGGTGTTCGCGCCGCTGAACCAGTCGGGCGACCAGGAAGGCTGCCGCATCGCCGACGGCGTGGTGACCACGCCGAACGGCTTCCGCGAGGCCTATCGGACCTTCTGCGAAGGTGGCTGGCCCAGCCTCACCGCGGATCCTGAATATGGCGGCCAGGGCATGCCCTTCGTCCTGGGCTTTGCCTTGTCGGAACTGTGGTCGGCGTCGAACATGGCCTTCGCCATGTATCCGGGCCTGAGCCACGGCGCCTATGAGGCGATCCGCCACTGGGGCACGGATGCCCAGAAGCAGACCTACCTGCCCAAGCTGGTCAGCGGCGAATGGACCGGCACGATGAACCTGACCGAGGCCCATTGCGGCACCGATCTGGGCCTGCTGCGGACCCGCGCCGAGCCCCAGGACGATGGCAGCTACAAGGTCACCGGGACCAAGATCTTCATCTCGGCCGGCGAGCACGACCTGGCGGCCAACATCATCCACCTGGTGCTGGCCCGCATCCCCGGCGGTCCCGAAGGGGTCAAGGGCATCTCGCTGTTCATCGTCCCAAAATTCCTGGTCGGGGCCGATGGCACGCTGGGCCCCCGCAACGGCGTGGCGGCCGGCAATATCGAGCACAAGATGGGCATCAACGGCAACGCCACCTGCGTCATGAACTATGACGGCGCCACCGGCTTCCTGGTGGGCGAGGCCCATAAGGGCCTGCGGGCGATGTTCACCATGATGAATGCCGCCCGCCTGGGGGTCGGCATCCAGGGCATTTCCCAGGCCGAGGTGGCCTACCAGAATGCCGCCAGCTATGCCAAGGACCGGCTCCAGGGCCGCGCCATTACCGGCACCAAATTCGCCGACAAGGCCGCCGACCCGATCATCGTTCATCCCGATGTCCGGCGCATGCTGCTCGGCGCCCGCGCCTTCATCGAGGGTGCGCGGGCCTTCTATCTGTGGACCGGGCTGAAGATCGACCTGGCCCACCGTGATCCCGACCCGGCGGTGCGCGAGGCCAATGACGACCTGGTGGCCCTGCTCACCCCGGTGGTCAAGGGCTACCTGACCGACAAGGGCTTCGACTCGACGGTGGCCGCCCAACAGGTGTTCGGCGGCCACGGCTACATTCGCGAATGGGGCATGGAGCAGTTCGTGCGCGACGCCCGCATCGCGCAGATCTACGAAGGCGCCAACGGCATCCAGGCGCTCGACCTGGTGGGCCGCAAGCTGGGTCAGAATGGCGGCCGCGGCCTGATGGCCTATCTCGGGGAATGCGAGAAATTCGTTGCCGACAACCAGGGCGATGCCACGCTTCAGCCGTTTCTCGACGGCCTTGCCACGGCAACCGGCCAGGTGCGCGACGGTGCCCTGTGGTTCATGCAGAACGGCCTGGCCAATCCCGATCATGCCGGCGCCGGCTCGGTCGAGTATCTTCACCTGATGGGGCTGCAGGTGCTCGGTTACATGTGGGCCCAGATGGCCAAGGTGGCGCTGGATGCCCGCGCGGCCGGGACGGCAACCCCGGCCCATGACGCCAAGCTGACCGTCGGACGCTTCTTCGTCGCCCGGCTGCTGCCCGATGGCGCCGCCCTCTTGGCCAAGGTCCAGGCGGGCGCCGACAGCATCATGGCCCTCGACGCGGCCAGTTTCTGAGGCGGAACGATGTTTGAACGCAGTCTCGCCCTCGACGCGGACCACCGCATCCTGAAAGAGCAGGCGCTGCGCTTCTGCGCGCGGGAGTGCGTGCCCCATGCCGCCGCGTGGGACAAGGCCGGCCAGGTCTCCCGCGCGGTGTGGGAAAAGGCCGGTGCCGCCGGCCTGCTCTGCCCGACCATTTCCGCGGCCTATGGCGGTGCCGGCGGCGACTTTCGTCATTCGGTGATGATCATCGAGGCGATGGCCGAGACGGCGACCACCGGTCCCGGGTTCTCGCTCCACAACGACATCGTCGCCCCCTATATCGAAGCCTATGGTTCGGAAGAGCAGAAGCGCCGCTGGTTGCCGCGCATGGCGACCGGCGCCTTGATCGGCGCCATCGCCATGACCGAGCCGGGCGCCGGCTCGGACCTTCAGGCGGTGCGGACGTCCGCCCGGCGCGACGGCAATCACGATGTCATCAGCGGCCAGAAGACCTTCATCACCAACGGCCAGTTGGCCAATCTGATCTGCGTGGTGACCAAGACCGACCCGGCCCAGGGCGCCCGCGGGGTCTCGCTGATGATGGTCGAAACCGAGGAAGTCGAGGGCTTCCGGCGCGGCCGCAACCTCGACAAGATCGGCATGCACGCCCAGGACACCTCGGAGCTGTTCTTCGACGACGTGCGGGTGCCGACGGCCAATCTGCTGGGCGCGGAGGAGGGCCAGGGCTTCTTCCAGCTGATGCAGCAACTGCCCCAGGAACGGCTGCTGATCGCGGTCGTCGCCGCCAGCACCATCGACTATGCGCTGGGACTGACCATCGCCTATACCAAGGAGCGCAAGGCGTTCGGCAAAGCCATCTTCGACTTCCAGAACAGCCGTTTCAAGCTGGCGGAGATGGCCACCGAGGCGCGCATCGCCCGGGTCTTCGTCGACCGCTGCATCGAATTGCTGGTGGCCGGCAAACTCGACGCCGAAACCGCCGCCATGGCCAAATGGTGGACCACCGAGCTGCAATGCAAGGTCGCCGACGAATGCCTGCAGCTCCATGGCGGCTATGGTTACATGATGGAATATCCCATCGCCCGGGTCTATCTCGACGGCCGCGTCCAGAAGATCTATGGCGGCAGCAACGAGATCATGAAGGAACTGATCGGCCGAAGTCTGTAATGACAAAGGTCGCGTAGATCGCAGGACGCGCAGGACAGGAGACGAGTATGGCCGAAGCATTCATTTACGACGCGGTCCGGACCCCGCGGGGCAAGGGCAAGAAGGACGGCAGCCTGCACGAGGTGACAGCGCTTCACCTGGCCTCGACCGCGCTGCGGGCGATCCGCGACCGTAACGACCTCGATACCGGACTGGTCGAGGATGTGGTGCTGGGCTGCGTCGAGCCGGTGGGCGAGCAAGGCGCCTGCATCGGCCGTATCGCGGTGCTCAATGCCGGCTATGCCGAAACCACCGCCGGGGTCCAGATCAACCGTTTCTGCGCCTCGGGGCTGGACGCCTGCAACATGGCCGCGGCGCAGGTCATGTCCGGGCAGAGCCCGATGGCGATCGGCGGCGGCGTCGAGTCCATGAGCCGGGTGCCCATGGGTACCGGCGGCGGCGCCTGGTCGATGGATCCCCAGGTCGCCATGCCGACCTATTTCGTGCCCCAGGGCATTTCGGCCGACCTCATCGCCACCAAATACGGCTTCAGCCGCGATGATGTCGACGCCTATGCGGTCGAAAGCCAGAAGCGGGCCAAGCGGGCCTGGGACGGCGGCTGGTTCAACAAGTCGGTGGTGCCGGTCAGGGACGTGAACGGCGTCACCATCCTGGACCACGACGAGCATATGCGCCCCGAGGCGACCATGCAGTCCCTGGCCGCCCTGCAGCCGTCCTTTGCCATGTTCGGCGAACTCGGCTTCGACACGGTCGCCCAATTGCGATATCCCGAGGTGGAACGGGTCATCCACGTCCACCATGCCGGCAATTCCAGCGGCATCGTCGACGGCGCGGCGGCGGTCCTGATCGGCTCGGCCGAAGCCGGCAAGGCCGCCAGCCTGACGCCGCGGGCCCGGATCCGCGCCTTCACCTCGATCGGCTCCGAGCCCTGCATCATGCTGACCGGACCGTCCTTCGCCGCGGAACGGGCCATGAAGCGGGCCGGCATGACCCGCGACGATATCGATCTGTGGGAACTGAACGAGGCCTTCGCCGCGGTGGTCATGCGCTTCATGCAGGTGCTGGAGATTCCCCATGACAAGATCAATGTCAATGGCGGCGCCATCGCCATGGGCCACCCCCTGGGGGCCACCGGCGCGATGATCCTGGGGACCGTGCTCGACGAGCTGGAACGCCGCGATCTGTCGACCGCCCTGATCACTCTGTGCGTCGGCGCCGGCATGGGCACCGCCACCATCATCGAACGCGTCTGAGAAGGGGCCGTACCATGATCGATTACAAGGTCGAAGACGGCGTCGCCGTGCTGTCGTGGAACCTGCCTGACCGTTCGATGAATGTCCTGAACGAGGGCTCCCTGACCGCCTATGCCGAGGCGCTGGAGCGGGCGGTGGCGGATCCGGCGGTGACCGGGATCATCGTCACCTCGGGCAAGGACAGCTTCCTCGCCGGGGCCGATCTCGCCATGGTCAAGGGCGCCGCCTTCGGGGCCAAGGACCCGGCCGTCCTGTTCGAGCGGCTGGGCGCCCTGCAGCGCCTGTTCCGCCGCCAGGAGAGCTGCGGCAAGCCGGTGGTCGCGGCGATCAACGGCACCGCCCTGGGCGGCGGGCTGGAGCTTTGCCTCGCCGCCCATTATCGCATCGCGGCCGACAACCCCCGCGCCGAACTGGGCCTGCCGGAAGTGAAGGTCGGTCTGCTGCCCGGCGGTGGCGGCACCCAGCGCCTGCCGCGCATGATAGGCCTCCAGCCGGCCATGCAGGCGATCCTCAAGGGCACCAGCTTCAGCCCCCAGGACGCGCTGGGCATGAAGATCGTCGACGAGGTGGTGCCGGCGGCGGACCTCATGGCGCGCGCCCGGGCCTACCTCAAGGGCAGCCCGCGCAGCGTCCAGCCATGGGACGAGCGCGGCTTCAGGATCCCCGGCGGCGCGGTCCAGAGCCCCATGGGCTTCCAGACCTTCACCGCCGGCAATGCGGTGGTGGTCAAGGAAACCTATGGCAACTATCCGGCGGCCAAGGCGATCATGTCGTGCTTCTACGAGGGGCTGCAGGTCGGGATAGACGCCGGCCTGACCATCGAGACGCGCTATTTCACCGCGCTGATTCTCGATCCTGTCGCCGGCAACATGATCCGAACGTTGTTCGTCAACATGCAGGACCTGAACAAGGGCGCCCGCCGGCCCACAGGCGAGCCCAAGACCGAGGTCCGGAAGCTGGGCATCCTGGGCGCCGGGATGATGGGGGCGGGGATCGCCTATGTGTCGTCCCGCGCCGGCATCGACTGCGTCCTGCTCGACACCGCCATCGAGGCGGCGGAGAAAGGCAAGGCCTATTCCGCCGGCCTGCTCGACAAGGCCGTGTCGCGCGGCAAGGCGACGGCCGAGAAGCGCGAGGCGCAGCTTGCCCGCATCCACACCACCACCGACTATGCCGACCTGGCTGGCTGCGACCTGGTGATCGAGGCGGTGTTCGAGAGTCGGGAGGTCAAGGCCGGCGTAACGAAGCAGGCCGAGGCCGTGCTCGGCCCCGATGCCGTGTTCGCCTCGAACACCTCGACCCTGCCGATCTCCAGCCTGGCCGAGGCCAGCCGCGATCCCGGCGCCTTTATCGGCATCCATTTCTTCTCGCCGGTCGACAAGATGATGCTGGTCGAGATCATCATGGGCGCCGAGACCAGCAGCCGGGCGCTGGCCGTGGCCATGGACTATGTCCAGAAGATCAAGAAGACCCCGATCGTGGTCAATGACCGCCGCGGCTTCTATACCAGCCGCTGTTTCGGCACCTATGTCTCGGAAGGCATCGAGATGCTGGCCGAAGGCATCGCCCCGGCGATCATCGACAATGTCGGGCGCGCCGCGGGCATGCCCCGCGGACCGCTCGAGATGAATGACGACGTGGCTCTCGACCTGGGCTGGAAGATCCGCTGCGCGGCCCGCAAGGACCTGGGCGACGCCTATGAACTGCTGCCGGGCGAGGCGATCGTCGAGGCCCTGGTGGACAGGCTGGGTCGCTATGGGCGCAAGAATGGCAAGGGTTTCTACGAGTATCCGGCGGATGCCAAGAAATACCTGTGGCCCGGCCTGGCCGAACTGGCGCCGGTCCGGGTCAGCGAGGCCGATCCGGCCCTGGCCAAGGAGATCCGCACCCGCCTGCTTTACCGCCAGGCCATCGAGGCCGCCCGCTGTTTTGCCGAAGGCGTGGTCACGGACATTCGCGACGCCGATGTCGGGGCAATCCTGGCCTGGGGTTTCGCACCCTGGACCGGCGGTCCCCTGTCCCTGATCGACACCGTCGGGGTGGCCCGTTTCGTCGCCGAATGCGACGCCCTGGCTGCCCGTTTCGGCCAGCGCTACAGTCCGCCGCAACTGCTGCGGGACATGGCCAAGGCCGGCCGCAGCTTCTATCAGGCCGATACCGCCCAGGCGGCGGCGGCCGAGTAGGCCGTCAGCCCAGGCCGAGCAGGCCCGGCAGGGCGGCCATGTCGTCGAACACCTGGGCGCCCGCCGCGGCCAGGGCGGCGCGCGGTGTTTCGCGGGCAAAGCCGATCACCATCATGCCGGCGGCGACGGCGGCGGTGACCCCGGGCACGCTGTCCTCGACCACCGTGGTGGCCGATGGAGCGACGCCCATGGCGGCGGCGGCATGCAGGAACAGGTCCGGGAACGGCTTGCCCCGGCGGACTTCGGTGGCCGAGAAGACGCGGCCCGAAAAGACCGGGGCGAGGCCGGTCAGACCCAGGGTCAGGGCCAGTTTCTCGTGGCTTCCGGAAGACGCGACGCAGGTCGCGATGCCGGCCGCCTGAACTGCCTGGACGGCGGCGACGGCGCCGGGGACGGCGATCAGCTCGGCGCGAAAACGGTCATAGGTGGCCGCCTGCATCCGCTCGACCCAGCCGGGCGGCAGGGCCCGGCCCAAATGGGCCTCGATCCGGGCAACCACCGAGGCCAGCGACAGGCCGACGAACAGGCGCCGGCTCTCGGCTTCGTCCAGACCCCCGCCTTCGTCCCCAAGGGCCGCCACCAGAGACCGGTTGGCGATGGTCTCGCTGTCTACCAGCACCCCGTCGCAA
>JAJFJE010000065.1 GCA_021774355.1 Alphaproteobacteria bacterium | reverse complement strand
GGCGGCGCTTCGGTCGGCGACCACGACCTGGTCGCCAAGAGCGGCGGCAAGTCCGGGACCTGGACCGCCCCATGCTGAGCGTCGACGAGGCCCGCCAGCGCATCGTTTCGAGCCTGGCACCGGTCGGTGTCGAGGTCGTGTCTGTCGCCGCCGCCCATGGCCGGAGCCTGGCCCAGCCGATGGTCGCCCGGCGCACCCAGCCGCCCAGCGACCTGTCGGCGATGGATGGCTATGCCCTGTGCCTGGGCGGCACGACCCCATCGCCACCGGCCCTGACTGTCATCGGCGAGGCGGCGGCCGGCCGGCCGTTTGGCGGCCGGGTCGGCCCGGGCGAGGCCGTGCGCATCTCGACCGGGGCGGCGCTTCCCGCCGGCGCCGATACCGTCGTCCTGCAGGAGGATTGCGCGCGTCAGGGGGACCGCGTCGTGCTGACCGAGGCGGCGCAATTCGGCCGCCACATCCGCCGGCAGGGCGGCGATTTCGCCGAGGGCGACAGCGGCCCGCCCGTACCCCGCCGGCTGGCGCCCCGCGATCTGGCTCTGGCGGCGGCGATGAACATCCCCTGGCTGACAGTGCGACGGCGCCCCCGTATCGCGCTGCTGGCCACCGGCGACGAACTGGCCCGTCCGGGCGAGGCCATACCCCCGGGGGGCATCATCGCCTCGAGCAGCATTGCCGTGGCCGCACTGATCGAGCGCTGGGGCGGCGTGCCGATCGATCTCGGCATCGCGCCGGACCGGATCGAAGCGATCCGGGAACGGGCCCAGGGGGCGGCCGGCGCCGATCTTCTGGTGACCTTCGGCGGCGCTTCGGTCGGCGACCACGACCTGGTCGCCAAGGCCCTCGCCGGCGATCATGGCAGCCTCGATTTCTGGAAAGTCGCCATGCGGCCGGGCAAGCCGCTGATGTTCGGCCGGCACGGCGCCGTTCCCCTGCTCGGGGTGCCCGGCAATCCGGTGTCCGCCCATGTCTGCGCCCTGCTGTTTCTCGGGCCGGCGCTGGCCCGCCTGCTCGGCCTCGACCCGGGGCCGCCGGCAACGCGGCGCGCCCTGGCGGGATGCGCCCTCGCGGCCAATGACCGCCGCCGGGACCATTTGCGGTCGCGCCTGTCCACCGATGCCACGGGCGCCCTCGTCGCCACGCCGCAGCCGGTCCAGGATTCCGGACAGGTCGCCCCCCTGGCCCATGCCGACGCCCTGCTGGTGCGGGAGCCGGGGGCCCCAGCCGCCGCCGCCGGCAGCGCGGTCGAGATCATCGACCTGGAAGGGTGCTAGGCCATGCGAACCGAGCTTTACCCCGATATCGACCCGGTCCTGTCGGGCCATCTCGAGGTCGGGGACGGCCACAGCCTGTACTGGGAGGTCTCGGGCAATGTGCGCGGGCTGCCCGTGGTGTTCCTGCACGGCGGGCCGGGGGCCGGTGCCAAGCCGGTCCATCGGCGGTTTTTCGATCCGGAAGCCTATTGCATCGTCATCGTCGACCAGCGCGGCGCCGGCCGCTCCCGCCCCTTCGGCGGGCTGGCGGCGAACACCACCCCGGCGCTGGTCGGCGACCTGGAACACCTGCGCCGCCATCTTCAGATCGAACGCTGGGTCGTGTTCGGCGGCTCGTGGGGCTCGACCCTCGCCCTGGCCTATGCCGAAAGCCATCCCGACCGGGTCCTCGCCATGGTGCTGCGCGGCATCTTCCTGTGCCGCCCGTCCGAGATCGAATGGTTCCTCTACGGCATCCGGGAGGTGTTTCCCGAACATTGGCGCCGCTTCACCCACTACCTGCCCGAGTCCGAGCGGCAGGACCTTCTGGCCGCCTATCACCGTCGCCTGGTCGATCCGGATCCGGCGATCCATCTGCCGGCTGCCCGGACCTGGAGCGTCTATGAGGGTTCGTGCTCCACGCTGTTGCCCAACCACGACACGGTAAAGGGCTTTGCCGACGACGTCACCGCCCTCGGGCTGGCGCGGATCGAGGCGCATTACTTCGTCAATGACTGCTTTCTGCGGCCCAATCAGTTGCTCGCGGAGGCGCCCCGCCTGCGGCAGATTCCGGCGACCATCGTCCAGGGCCGTTACGACATGGTGTGCCCGGTCCGCGCGGCTGACGACCTCCACCAGGCCTGGCCCGAGGCCGATTACCGGATCGTCCCCAATGCCGGGCACAATGCCTTCGAGCCGGGCATCAGGGCGCTGCTGGTCGCCGCCTGCGAGCGCTACAAGTCCCTTCGTCCGTGACAAATCCCGGCTTGACCGGGGGCGGGAACCAAACTAGAACAAATCAACGCGTTTAGGTTTTGTTCTATATCTAGGGGGCCGCGCGGTGCTGACCACAAAACAATATGAACTGCTGGTCTTCATCGACTCCCGCCTGCGCGAGATGGGTGTCTCGCCGTCCTTCGACGAGATGAAGGATGCCCTGAAGCTGAAATCCAAGTCCGGCATTCACCGCCTGATCACCGCCCTTGAGGAACGGGGCTTCATCCGGCGGCTACCCCACCGGGCCCGGGCCCTGGAGGTCATCCGCGTGCCGGAGACCGCCAAGGGGGCCCGCGGGCCGCGCATCGCCACCTCGGACGGAAGGATCGTCGGCGGCAAGTTCCCGCCGCCGCGGCCGGCCCTGCCGGTCGGCGACGACGGCGGCGCCGTGGCCCTGCCGCTCTATGGACGGATCGCCGCCGGGACCCCGATCGAGGCGCTGACCGATCATTCGCGCAGCATCACCGTGTCTACGGACCTGCTCGGCAAGGGCGACCATTACGCGCTGGAGGTCCAGGGCGACTCGATGATCGATGCCGGGATCCATGACGGCGATATCGCGATCATCCGGCGCGGCGACGTGGCCGAAAACGGCGCCATCGTGGTGGCCCTGGTGGACGATAATGAAGCCACCCTGAAGCGGCTTCGCCGCAAGGGCAATTCGGTCGCCCTGGAAGCCGCCAACAGCGCCTATGAAACGCGGATTTTCGGGCCCGACCGGGTCAGGGTTCAGGGCGTTCTGGCCCTGCTGCTCCGCCGCTATCACTGACCCGGCCGGCCGCCCAATAGGCCGGGGTCCACGGGCGCAGGCCCC
>JAJFJE010000064.1 GCA_021774355.1 Alphaproteobacteria bacterium | reverse complement strand
GGCGTGCCTGACCAGGGCGGCGGGGATGTCGGCCGCGGGCAGGACCCGGTCCACTTCGCCCGTCGCGATCGCGCTGCGGGGCATGCCGTCGTAGCCGGCCTCCTGGGGCGACTGGGCGACCACCAGGCCGCCCGCGTCCTTGATCGCCTTCAGGCCCAGGCTACCGTCGGCCCCCGTTCCGGACAGGATCACGCAGGCGGCGCGCCGACCATAGGCGGCGGCCAGGGAGTGCAACAGGAAATCGAAGGGTAGCCGGGCGCCGTGGCGGGCCCGGGGTTGGGAGAGACGCAGGCCGCCATCGGCCACGGCCAGATAGGTGCCCGGCGGAATGATGTAGAGATGGTCGGGCTCGACCTTCATGCCATCGACCGCTTGCCGGACCACCATGGCGGTGGAGCCGGCAAGGAGATCGACCAGCATGCTTTCGTGGGTGGGGTCCAGGTGCTGAACCAGGATCAGGGCCATGCCCTGGCCGCCCGGCATGGCGTCGAGCAGTTTTCGGCAGGCCTCCAGCCCGCCTGCCGACGCGCCGATGCCGACCACGGTGATATCCGGCGGGGCTTCCTCCGGCACCTGCCGGCGGCGCTGCCGCTGTCGGGCCGTCCGGTCGCGCTGTGGGTGGTAGTCGGACACGCCCGTTTCCCCACGGTTGGGAACATTTCGAAACTAGCACGATCGGCCAGCGTGGGGGCGAAAACCGCCGGACCCTAGGTATTTTCCGAGTCTGCGCAGGCGCTGCCCGATTCACTAGGGTTTCCAGACACGAGCCAGGCAAGAAACGGCCGTCACAGCATTTCGAAGCCGACTCAGGTCGCGGCTCCTCTTGCCGGAAGGAGTGCCGCGGCTTCGTCCCGTGACCGGACATTCACCCCCCCGGAATGAATGGTCACGGGACACCCCGGGCGCTGCCGCCCGCGGCATCGCGCGAAATGCCAGCCGGGCCACCATGCGGGCGTCAGGCCGGACCCGGCCCGGCACCATATCAAGGTGATCCATCACCTGTCCGGGCGGACATCCGGCAGCCCCGCCCGACCCGCAGGGCCGCATGACGCAGGCTTATTCGACCGGTCAGGGCCCCGGCTTCATCGCCGTCGACGAACGCTTCGACAAGGTTTCACTCGAACGCGGCGCAGTGGCGCCGCCCCATCGTCGGGGGCGCCTGGGCGGTGTCTTCAGTGCGGCGTCGGTGGCGGCCGCTGGCCGATGACGTCGACATGCGCGGTGTCGCTGGCCGGGGCCAGCTTCCGGGCCGAGAATTTGAGCTGCAGGAGCTGTCCCTCGTCGGTGAGCAACTCGATATCCGGCCGGCCGAAGATGCTCAGCAGGGTGGCGGCGGGGAGCCTGATCTCGCCGCAACGGGTGACCTCGCCCGATTTCTGGGCGTAGCTGTCGAAATCATACGAGGCGCGGATGAGATCCGCGCCGGCGCATTTCAAAATGCCGCTGCCGGCCGTTCCGCCGAGATAGCGCATGAATTTTCTCCTTTGATCATGACGGTGTCGCGTGCTCGTCCGCGGCGCGCCTCAGCGCTTTTTCTTCGGCGGATTGGCGGCGGCCATCTGCGTTCTGCCCAGCAGGTTCGCGGTGTCAACCGCGGGCGCCGGCTTGGCCATCTTGGGCTTCCGGATTTCCCGATTGCTGCGTTTCTGGGCCTTGGCCATCGAAAGTCTCCTGTGCACCGGACTGGTGCGGTCGAGCGAAAAGCACCGTGGTGTCCTGCTCACCCCCCGCTTTATCTCAACGAGCGGTCAAGCAAACGAGCCCACATGGTCGGGAATTGAGACGGCTAGTATTCGGGAAGTTACCAAGCCGTATATTAGCATGGTTGCGCGTTATCTGACGGAATTTTCCGAATGTATTTCGTCGCCCCGGCATTTATTTTTGAAAATTTGATTACCGGCGGGGTGCCCTGGTTCGCGTCAACCAGGCCAGAGCCGACAGGCTGGCGATGCCGGCGACGCAGGATGCGGCCAATATGCTGATCTTGGCCGTGACCAGAAGTTCGCCTCCGAAGGCCAGATCGGCGATGAACAGCGCCATGGTGAAGCCGATGCCGGCCAGCATGGCGCCCGCCGCCATGAGCCGCCACGGCAGGTCCGCCGGGCGTGCCGCCAGCCCGAGCCCGACCGCGAGGGCGCTGAAGGCGACGATTCCCAGCGGCTTGCCGACGATGAAGGCGAGGAAGATCGCCAATGCCAGGGAGCCGTCGACGGTGATGCCGCCGAGAACCGTGCCCGAATTGGCCAGGGCGAACAGGGGCACGATGATGAAGGCGACCAGGGGGTGCAGGATGATTTCCAGCCGCTCGATCGGCGACAGCGCTTCGGTGGCGGCGACTCCGGCGCGCAGGAGATCGGCCCGGTCGGTCGTATCGCCGCTCCAGTGGTCGCCGGGCGGATAGGCGGTCACCCGGTTTAGGATGGCATGGAGGCGCTTGTCGCCGACCCAGCTGCGCGCGGGCGTCATCAGGCCGAGGGCGACACCGACCAGCGTCGGATGAAGGCCGGACAGGTCCACGGCCAGCCAGATCAGGATGCCGATCGCGAAATAGGCGGGAATGCTGCGGATGCCGAAACGGGCCATGCCGGCAATGAGGCCGAGCCCGAGTGCCGCCATCCCGAGGGTATAGGGGTTCAGCGCCTTGCCGTAGCCGATCGCAACCACCAGGATCGCGCCGATGTCGTCGAAAATGGCCAGGGACAGCAGAAAAAGCCTCAGGCTCTGGGGAATTCTGGCGCCGAGAACGGCGAGGCCACCGACCACGAAGGCGGTATCCGTCGCCATGGCCGTACCCCAGCCATGGGCACCTCGGCCACCGGCCTCGACCAGGACGAAGATGCCGGCGGGAATAGCCATGCCGCCGAACGCGGCGGCAAGGGAAAGGGCGGCAACGCGCAGATCCCGCAGTTCCCCGAGCACCATCTCCCGTTTAAGTTCCAGAGCGACGATGAAAAAGAACAGCGTCATCAGGCCGTCATTGACCCAGCGCTGAAGCGATCGTGAGAAGTCAAAAGTCCCGACCGTGATGCCGACCGGGATGTCCCACAAGGCCAGGAAGGCGTCGGACCAGGGGCCGTTGGACAGGGCCAGGGCGATCGCCGCGCAGAACAGCAGAAGCAAGCCGGCCATCGCCTCGATGCGCAGGAAGCGCATGAGCGGCCGCGTGACGTGGTCGATGGCCGCGCTCGGCAGCTTGCTCAGACTGTTGGTCATGCCTTGGGGAAAATATTGTTCGAGCGTTCGGGGGGACCATCCGTGTCCCGCTGCCCGGCGCTGTCGCGCAGGACGCGGGCCATCTCCGGCATCGTTGCCGGAGGCTCGCCGGGATCATCCGCGGCGCGGTGGAAAATGGCTCGCCGGACGTTGACCGGCAAGCGCTCCCCCGCCTCGACCG
>JAJFJE010000063.1 GCA_021774355.1 Alphaproteobacteria bacterium | reverse complement strand
GCCGGCGGCATAGGCAACTTCCCGGGTTTCGACGAAGGCGCTCGCCTCGCCGCCGCCGCGGAGCGCCTGGGAGGCCGCGTTGAGGACATAGAGGTTGGAGCGGACATAGCCGTTCGAGACCGGCGCCGAGGCCATGGCGGTGATGCTGGCGGCCTTTTGGGCCATCGCGGCGCGGCGCTGGTCGACATCGTCGAGGGCGCCCTCGTCGGTGCCGTCGCCGAGCGCGTCGAAGCGCAGATCCGCCGGCTCGACATGGGCAAGGTCGTTGCGCCCGAGATAGGATACGGCCAGTTCCCGGAAGACATAGTCGAGCAGGGAGGTCGCCATCTTGATCGCGTCATTGCCCTCGACCATGCCCGCCGGCTCGAAGCGGGTGAAGGTGAAGGCGTCGACGAATTCTTCCAGCGGCACGCCATATTGCAGGCCGATCGACACGGCGATGGCGAAGTTGTTCATCAGCGAGCGGAAGGCGGCGCCTTCCTTGTGCATGTCGATGAACAGCTCGCCCAGCTTGCCGTCGTCATATTCGCCGGTGCGCAGATAGACCTTGTGGCCGCCGACCACGGCCTTCTGGGTATAGCCCTTGCGCCGGTGCGGCATGCGCAGGCGGATGCCCTGGGCCGGGACCAGCTTTTCGATCACCCGTTCGACGATACGCTCGGCGATGACCTGGCCGCGCATCATCGGCGTCGCATCGGCGCCGATCTCGTCCTCGATCCCCTCATGCAGTTGCGAGGCCAGGGGCTGGCTGAGCTTGGTGCCGTCGCGATAAAGCGCATTGGCCTTGAGCGCCAGGCGCCAGGACAGCAGATAGGCGTCGCTGCAATCGGCCACGCTGGCGCCGTTCGGCATGTTGATGGTCTTGGAAATCGCGCCGGAGATGAAGGGCTGGGCCGCGGCCATCATCCGGATATGGCTTTCGACCGACAGGAAGCGCCGGCCGATCCGGCCGCAGGGATTGGCGCAATCGAACACCGGCAGGTGTTCGTCGGCAAGATGGGGCGCGCCCTCGAGGGTCATGGCGCCGCAGCAATAGAGATTGGCCATCTCGATATCGGCACGGGAAAAGCCGATCGCCGACAGGAGGTCGAAGCCCGGGTCGTCCAGGGTCGCGGCATCAAGGCCCAGGACATCGCTGCAGAAGGCCTCGCCCAGGGTCCATTTATTGAACACGAACTTGACGTCGAAGGCGCTCTCCAGCCCGCTCTCGACCGTGGCGATCAGGGCATCGGTAAAGCCCTTGGCCTTGAGGCTGGCGTGGTTGATGCCCGGCGCGCCGTCCAGAGTGCCCCGGCCCACGGCATAGTCGATGATCGCCTCGATCTGCTGCGGCGTGTAGCCCAGGCTTTGCAGGGCGGTCGGAACGATGCGGTTGATGATCTTGAAATAGCCGCCGCCGGCGAGCGTCTTGAACTTGACCAGGGCAAAGTCGGGTTCGATGCCCGTGGTGTCGCAATCCATCACCAGGCCGATGGTGCCGGTGGGCGCAATCACCGTCGCCTGGGCATTGCGGAAGCCATTGGCCTCGCCCAGCGCCAGGGCCCGGGTCCAGGCGGCATCGGCCGCCGCCGCCAGCCCGGGGCTGGGCACATTGGCCTGGTCCAGGGCGACCGGCAGGGTGCGCAGGCCTTCATAGCCGGCCGCCTCGCCCCGTGCCGCCCGGGCGTGGTTGCGGATGACCTTCAGCATCGGCTGGCGATTCTCGGCAAAGCCGGGGAAAGGGCCGATCTCGCCAGCCATCTCGGCCGAAGTGGCATAGGCCATGCCGGTCATCAGTGCCGAAACCGCGCCGCAGAAAGCGCGCCCGGAATCGGAATCATAGGACAGGCCCGAGGCCATCAGATAGCCGCCGATATTGGCGAAGCCGAGGCCCAGGGTGCGGAAGCGATAGGATAGTTCGGCGATGCGGGCGCTGGGGAACTGGGCCATGGTGACCGAGATTTCCAGCACCATGGTCCACAACCGCACGGCATGTTCGAAGCCGGCAATGTCGAAGCCGCCATCCGCCTGGCGGAAGGCCAGCAGGTTGAGCGACGCCAGATTGCACGCCGTGTCGTCCAGGAACATATATTCCGAACACGGGTTGGAGGCCCGGATCTCCCCGGAATTGGGGCAGGTGTGCCAGTCATTGATGGTCGAATGGTACTGGATGCCCGGATCGGCGCAGGCCCAGGCGGCAATGCCGATCTTCTCCCACAGATCGGCCGCCTTGACCGTCTTGGCGACCTTGCCGGTGACCCGGTGACGCAGCACCCAGTCCTTGTTGGCCAGAACGGCGTCCAGGAACTCGTCGGTAACCCGCACCGAGTTGTTGGAATTCTGGCCCGATACCGTGAGATAGGCGTCGGAATCCCAGTCCGTGTCGTAGACCCGGAATGCAATCTCGCGATAGCCCTGACGGGCGAACTGGATCGCCCGCTGAACATAATTCTCCGGGATCATGGCGCGTCGGGCAGCCACGATCTCGCGTTTCAGGGCCGCGTTCAGGCGCGGATCGAAAGCCGCCTCGCCCTCGCCGGTGCAGGCCTGCAACACGGCGTTCATGTGCCGTTCGGCCAGCGTGGAGCCGGCGACCAGGGCCGCGACCTTCTGCTCCTCGACCACCTTCCAGTCGATGAACTCTTCGATATCCGGGTGATCGATATCGACCACCACCATCTTGGCGGCCCGGCGGGTGGTACCGCCCGACTTGATGGCCCCCGCGGCGCGGTCGCCGATCTTCAGGAAACTCATCAGGCCGGACGATTTGCCGCCGCCGGACAGGCGCTCATTGGCGCCGCGCAGCTTGGAGAAATTGGTGCCCGTGCCCGAGCCATATTTGAACAGTCGGGCCTCGCGGACCCACAAGTCCATGATGCCGCCCTCATTGACCAGGTCGTCCTCGATCCCCTGGATGAAGCAGGCATGGGGCTGGGGCCGTTCATAGGCGCTGTCGGACGGGTGGACCGTGCCGGTCTTCTCGTCGACGTAAAAATGGCCCTGGGCCGGGCCGTCAATGCCATAGGCCCAGTGCAGACCGGTATTGAACCACTGGGGCGAATTGGGCGCGCACATCTGGGTGGCCAGCATGAAGGCCAGTTCGTCGCGGAAGGCCCGGGCATCGGCCTCGCTGTCGAACATCCCGGCCTTCCAGCCCCAATAGGTCCAGGTCCCGGCCAGGCGGTCGAAGACCTCGGTCGCGCGGCGCTCGTCCCGGGTCCGTTCAGCCTCGGGCAGGGCTGCCAGGGCGGCGTGGTCGGGCGCGGAGCGGCGCAGCCAGGCGGGCACACCCGGCTCGTCCACCGGTTTCAGGCGGGCCGGGATGCCGGCCTTGCGGAAATATTTCTGGGCCAGAACGTCGGTTGCAACCTGGCTCCAGTCCGCCGGCACCTCAATGCCATCGAGCTTGAACACGGTCGAGCCGCCGGGATTGCGGATCTCGCTGGCCGCGCTGCGGAAGGCCAGACCGTGATAGGCCGGCTGATCTGCCTTGGTGAATCTCCGCTCGATACGCATGACCGCCCCCAGATCGCTTCGGTCCGTCCGGCGGACCGTTCATGTGCCCCTCCCGACGCAGAATCCCTAGAGCTAGGGGGTCGACCGCGTCGGGACACAAACTGTAGGCCGCGGACGACATCCGTCAAACGGCAAAATTTTTTGTGACACCAGATTTTGGGCTTGCGGCGA
>JAJFJE010000062.1 GCA_021774355.1 Alphaproteobacteria bacterium | reverse complement strand
TCATCATCAACAACGAATACATGGGCATGGTCCGCCAATGGCAGGAACTGCTCCACGGCGGCCGCTATTCCGAGAGCTACATGGATTCCCTGCCGGATTTCGTAAAGCTGGCCGAAGCCTTCGGCGCCGTGGGCCTGCGCTGCGAGCGGCCCGACGAGGTCGACGACACGATCGGCGAAATGATCGGCATCAAGCGCCCGGTGATCGTCGATTGCCTGATCGACCCGGCCGAGAACTGCTTCCCGATGGTGCCGTCGGGTGCCGCCCATAATGAGATGATCCTGGGGCCGGAGGACGAGGACCGGGTGGAAATCTCCGCCGAAGGCGCCGCCCTGGTATGAGCCACGGACCCGGTTTCGACACGGGCCTTTAACAGATCCCGCCAATCACGCTATATGAGCGCCGCCCATCCGCGGCCACGAGGGGACCCGAGTGGAACCGATCCGCAGTCATACCATCGCTGTCCTGGTGGAAAACGAGGCCGGCGTGCTCGCCCGCGTCATCGGCCTGTTTTCCGGCCGCGGCTATAATATCGACAGCCTGACGGTCGCCCAGGTCGAGGATTCCCGGCAATTGTCGCGCATCACCATCGTGACCTCGGGGACCGCCATGGTGATCGAGCAGATCAAGGCTCAGCTCGACCGCCTGGTGCCGGTGCACAAGGTGGCCGACCTGACGGTCGACGGTCCCTCCCTCGAACGGGAACTGGCCCTGATCAAGGTGGTGTCGACCGGCGAGAAGCGGGTCGAGTCCCTGCGCCTGGCCGATGCCTTCCGTGCCCGGGTGCTCGATTCCACGGCCCAGTCCTTCGTCTTCGAGCTGACCGGCTCGACCGCCAAGATCAATGCCTTCACCGAACTGATGCAGGGGCTCGGCCTGGCCGAAGTCTCCCGCACCGGGGTCGTCGCGATCCAGCGCGGCACCGGCGCCCTATAGCCCTCCCATTCTCCGCTTTGCAGTCGAAAGGAAGCCAGTGATGCGCGTCTATTACGATCGGGACGCCGACGTGAACCTGATCAAGGGCAAGAAGATCGCCGTGGTCGGCTATGGCAGCCAGGGCCACGCCCATGCCCTGAACCTGCGTGATTCCGGTGTGAAGGACGTTGCCGTCGCCCTGCGCCCGGGCTCGCCCAGCGCGGCCAAGGCCGAAGGCGCGGGGCTGACCGTGATGGCGCCGGCCGAGGCGGCCAAATGGGCCGACGTGGTCATGATCCTGACCCCCGACGAATTGCAGGCCGGGATCTACAAGGCCGATTTGGCGCCGCATCTGAAGCAGGGCGCCGCCCTGGTCTTCGCCCACGGCCTCAACATCCACTTCAAGCTGATCGAGCCGCGTCCGGACCTCGACGTCTTCATGGTCGCGCCCAAGGGCCCGGGCCACACCGTGCGCGCCGAGTTCCAGAAGGGCGGCGGCGTGCCCTGCCTGGTGGCGGTCTATCAGAATGCCAGCGGCAACGCCCTCGAACTGGGCCTGTCCTACGCCAGCGCCATCGGCGGCGGCCGTTCGGGCATCATCGAGACCAGCTTCCGCGAGGAAGGCGAGACCGACCTGTTCGGCGAACAGACCGTGCTGTGCGGTGGCCTGACGGCCCTGATCAAGGCCGGCTTCGAGACCCTGGTCGAGGCTGGCTACGCCCCGGAAATGGCCTATTTCGAGTGCCTGCACGAGGTCAAGCTGATCGTCGACCTGATCTATGAGGGCGGCATCGCCAACATGCGCTATTCGATCTCGAATACTGCGGAATATGGCGACTACACGGTCGGGCCGCGCATCGTCACCGACGCCACCAAGGCCGAAATGAAGCGCGTGCTGGCCGATATCCAGTCGGGCCGCTTCGTGCGCGACTGGATGCTCGAGAACCAGGCCGGGGCGCCCAGCTTCAAGGCGACCCGGGGCCTGGAAGCGCAGCATCCGATCGAAGAGGTCGGCGCGAAGCTGCGCGGCATGATGCCCTGGATCGCCAAGAACAAGCTGGTGGACAAGGCGAAGAACTGAGCCGCGGCGCCACCCCGGCATATCCGATGTCGGCCACCCGGCCCACGGGATTGCTTCGCCCACGCCTCGCCATGACGATGGAGAATTCGTCATTGCGAGGCGGCGCGGCCGATCAAACAATCCTGGATCGCCGGATGGTCGGGGGCGGGCTGTGCCGTCGGTCGCGCTGGGGTGATCGCCCCAGCCTGTCGCGCGAATTGGCGACAGGAAACCTTGAGTGGCGGGACGCTAGGGCTTAAACAAGGCGCACATTGACGGCCGGCACTGGCGACTCGGCGTTCGGCATTCCCACGGAGTGGACTCTCGATGTTCTCGAACCTGCTCGGCATGTTATCGGCCGACATGGCGATCGACCTGGGCACGGCCAACACCCTGGTCTATGTGAAGGGACGCGGCATCGTCCTGAACGAGCCCTCGGTCGTGGCCATGGTCAATGTCCGCGGTAAGAAGCAGGTGCTGGCGGTGGGCGACGAGGCCAAGCTGATGCTCGGCCGCACCCCCGGCAACATCGAGGCGATCCGGCCGCTGCGCGACGGGGTCATCGCCGACTTCGAAGTCGCGGAGGAAATGATCAAGCATTTCATCCGCAAAGTGCATAACCGCCGCTCCTTCGCCTCGCCCCAGATCGTTGTCTGCGTGCCCTCGGGCTCGACCGCGGTGGAACGCCGGGCGATTCAGGAATCGGCCGAATCCGCGGGCGCCCGCCGGGTCTATCTGATCGAGGAGCCGATGGCGGCCGCCAACGGGGCGAACCTGCCGGTGACCGAGCCGACCGGGTCGATGGTGGTGGATATCGGTGGTGGCACCACCGAGGTTGCGGTGCTGTCGCTTGGCGGAATCGTCTATTCACGATCCGTTAGGGTCGGCGGGGACAAGATGGACGAGGCGATCATCGCCTATATCCGTCGCAACCATAATCTGCTGATGGGCGAATCGTCTGCGGAACGGATCAAGAAGGAAATCGGCTCGGCCTGTCCGCCGGAAGACGGCATCGGCCTGACGATGGAAATTCGCGGCCGCGACCTGATGAACGGGGTCCCCAAGGAACTGGTGATCAGCCAGCGGCAGATCGCGGAAAGCCTGGCAGAGCCGGTTTCGGCCATTGTCGAGGCGGTGAAGGTGGCATTGGAACACACGGCGCCCGAACTGGCCTCGGATATTGTCGATAAGGGCATCGTGCTGACCGGAGGCGGGGCCCTGCTGGGCAATCTCGACCTGGTCCTGCGCCATTCGACGGGCCTGCCGATCTCGATTGCCGACGATCCTCTGACCTGTGTGGCCAAAGGGACCGGACGCGCCCTCGAAGACATGAAGACCCTGCGACATGTCCTGACGCAGGCTTATTAATTTGGTATTGTACCAAGCGTAATCCGAAGCGCGGAGGGACGCGCAGAGGCGGGTAGCGAAGTGAGGCAGCAGCCGGGCCGGGCGTGGGGACTGGCAGCACCCCTGAAGGTGCTGGCCCATCGTGTCGGCCTGATCGCGCTGCTCGCAGTTGCAACAGGCCTGGTGGTCCTGGGCAAGGTCGACGCCGTGATCGTCGAACGGGGCCGCGCCATGATCATCGATATGGCCACGCCGATGCTGGAAGTGGTCGCCCAGCCGATCTCCAGCGTCAAATCGGTCATGCTGGTGGTCGATGGCTGGGTTCACATGCGCGACGAGAATCTCGCGCTGCACCAGGAAAACGAGCGGCTGAGGGTGTGGCAGACGACGGCGCGTCGGCTGGCCGCGGAAAACCGGGCCTATCGCGAAATGCTGCGGGTGCGTCCCGATCCGGCGACCCGCTTCGTAACGGCACGGGTCATTGCCGAGGGCGGTGGCCCGTTCGTCCGCACCCTGGTGATCGATGCCGGCGCCCAGTCCGGGGTGGCCCCGGGCCAGGTCGCGATCACCGGCGCCGGCGTGGTCGGGCGGGTGATTGCGGCCGGCCAGCATTCGGCCCGCCTGCTGGCCATCACCGATCTGAACAGCCGCCTGCCGGCCGTGATCGAAGGCGGACGGGCGCGGGCCATCGTCGAAGGCGACAATTCGGCCATGCCCCGGCTCAGCTACCTGGCACCGGGGGTCAAGGCGCAAGCGGGCGACCGCCTGGTGACCTCGGGCAGCGGCGGCCTGTTTCCCCCGGGTCTGCCGATCGGGGCCGTCGAAATCGTCGATGGGGTACCGCGGATCCACCCCTGGGTGCGCTTCGACAAGCTCGATTTCGTGCGCATCGTCGCCTATGACCCGACGGCTGCGGTGGCCCCGATCCCCGATCCGGTGACCCCGTCCCTGGCGCCCTTGCCGAGCACCGCGCCGGCCACAGAACCGGCGCCAGCGGTGGCGCCGGTGCCGCCGGCCGCGGCCGGCCCGGCACCGGCACCCGCGCCGCTGTCGTTGGACACGGCCGACGACGCGGCCGACGAGACCGAGCGGTGACCGAGAGCTGGCCACGCCGCCTGATGGCCAGCCTGACCCTGCTGGTTCCGCCTCTGATCGGCCTGATCTGCGTGGTCATCGGCGTCGCCCCCTCGGGGGTTGCCGGGCTGGGGGTGGCCGGCCCGGCCCTGACCCTGATGCTGGTTTATTTCTGGACCATATTTCAGCCCCATCTGCTGCCGCCGCCGGCGGTCTTCATCATCGGCTTCGTCCAGGATGTGCTGACCGGCGCACCGATCGGCCTGGGGACGCTGGTCCTGCTGGCCGTGCAGCAATTCGTCCTGCGGGAGCGGCGGGTGTTCACCGCCCGGACCTTCGTCATCGCCTGGTTCGGCTTTGCCGTCGTGGCGCTGATCGCCACCACCGCCATGTGGACTCTGGTGGTGCTCTATCAATGGCGGCTGATCGATCCCGGTCCCTTTGCCAGCCAATTGCTGCTGTCGGTCCTGCTTTACCCGGCGGCAAGCTGGCTGTTCGGCCAGGTCGTCCGCCTGTTGACCCACCTCGAGACCGTGTGATGTCGGCGGAAAGCGAAAATATCCGCGTCAAGCAGCTGACCCGCCGGGCCCTGTTCCTGGCCGGCGGGCAATTGCTGCTGATCGCCGGCCTGGCCGGGCGGATGTACCAGCTGCAGGTGCTGGACGGCGAACGCTTCCAGACCCTGGCCGAGGACAACCGCATCAATATCCGGCTGATCCCGCCGCCGCGCGGCCGGATCCTCGACCGCTTCGGCCGGGAGCTGGCGACCAGCCGGCAGAATTTCCGGGTGGTCCTGATTCCCGAGCAGGCCGACGATGTCGAGGCGACGCTCGCCCGGATCAACGCGATCGTGCCGATTCCCGAACATCAGCTGCGCCGGGTGCGGCGGGAAATCGCCCGGGCACGGGCCTTCGTGCCGGTCACCGTTCTGGAAAACCTGACCTGGGACGAGTTCTCGGCAATCGGTGTGCGCGGCCCGGACCTGCCGGGGGTGCAGCCCGATGTGGGCGAGACCCGCTTCTACCCGTTTGGCGACCGTCTCGCCCATGTCATCGGCTATGTCTCGTCGGTCAGCGAAAAGGACCTGACCGAGGACGCCGATCCGGTGCTGCAGATTCCGGGGTTCAGGATCGGCAAGAACGGGATCGAGAAGACCCTCGACCGCGGCCTGCGCGGCAAGGCCGGAACCAGCCAGATCGAGGTCAATGCCCTCGGGCGGATGATCCGCGAATTGTCGCGGGACGAGGGCATCAGCGGCAAGGATGCCGAACTTTCCCTCGATATCGATCTCCAGCGCTTCACCTTCGACCGCCTGGGCGAAGAAAGCGCCGCCGCCGTGGTCATGGATATCCGTAACGGCGAAGTCCTGACATTGGCCTCGACGCCCGCCTTCGATCCGACGCCGTTCAATGTCGGCCTGAGCAAGACCGAATGGGCGTCGCTCAGCACCAATCCCAGGGCGCCGCTGATCAACAAGCCGATTGCCGGGCAGTATCCGCCGGGCTCGACCTTCAAGATGGTGGTCGGCCTGGCCGGGCTGCAGAGTGGCGCCATCCAGCCCAATCATTCGGTGTTCTGTCCGGGCTTCTACCAGCTGGGCAACCACACCTTCTATTGCTGGAAGAAGGGCGGGCACGGGACGGTCGACTACCAGACCGCGCTGGAGCAGTCCTGCGACTGCTTCTTCTATGATGTGTCCAGGCGCACGGGCATCGACCGCATGGCGGAATATATCCGCAGTTTCGGCATTGGCGAGGTGCTGGGGATCGAACTGCCGAACGAGAAGCCGGGGCTGATGCCCGATTCGGACTGGAAGCGCCGGGCCCTGAAGCAGCCCTGGCACCCCGGCGAGACGGTGATTTGCGGCATCGGCCAGGGCTATGTCCTGGCAACCCCGCTGCAGCTCTGCACCATGACCGCGCGGCTGGTCAATGGCGGCAAGATGGTGGTGCCCAGGCTGCGCCGGCAGAACGATGCGGAACTGGCCGACCTGCCCCGGGTGCCGATCGACCAGCGCTGGATCGACATGGCGGTGAAGGGCATGATCCGGGTGACCAACAGCGCCTCGGGCACGGCGCGCCGCTCGGCGATCAAGGAGCCGGGAATGCAGATCGGCGGCAAGACGGGCACCAGCCAGGTGGTCCGGATCAGCCGGGCCGACCGGCTTTCGGGGATCAAGCGGCGGGAAGAGGACAAGCCCTGGCACGAGCGCCACCACGCCCTGTTCGTGGGCTATGGCCCGATCGACAATCCCCGCTATGCCTGCGCCGTCATCATCGAGCATGGCGGCGGCGGTTCCTCGGCCGCAGCCCCGGTCGCCTCCGACATCCTGCGCGAGGCGATGCGTCTCGATCCGGCAGCCCGCACCGCGGCCATCCAACAGGCCGGCGACGCCAGCTGATACCGCGCCTGGCGCATCTTCGGGCGAGGTGGAATCCGGTTCGCGGTCTGGAGATGCGTTATTTCAACACGTCAGAACATTGTCGGAATGGCCCTCAGTCCGCCAATGCCCTGGCGGGGCCCCGTTACGGCAGGGGGGGGCGGGCCAGTCGTCCGGCACGAGCCTCGGCCAGCAGGTGCAAGCGGATGGCCGAGGACAGGTTGCCGGCGGTGCCGGTGCCGCGGGCGTCGATCTCGGCGATCAGGGCGGGGGCCGACAGGCCGCGGCTGCGGGCGAGATCGTGCAGGGCATCCCAGAACGGCTGTTCCAGGCTGACCGAGGTGCGGTGACCGGCGATCATGACCGACCGCTTGGTCATGGGCGGCCGACCATGGAGCGCGGGTCGACCAGGGCGTCGAAGCGCTCGCCGTCGATCGCCCCGAGCGCCAGTGCCGCCTGCCGCAGGGTGAGGTCGTGGGCATGGGCGTGCTTGGCGATGGCCGCCGCCTTGTCATAGCCGATTTCCGGGGCAAGGGCGGTGACCAGCATCAGCGACCGTTCGAGCAGTTCGGCGAGACGGGCGCGGTTGGGCGCGGCGCCGTCGACACAGCGCAGGGCAAAGGACCGGGCGGCGTCGCCGAGAAGGGCCATGGATTGCAACAGGGCCTGGGCGATCACCGGCTTGAACACGTTCAGTTCGAAATGCCCCTGGGCGGCCGCAAAGGACACGGTGGCATGGTTGCCCAGGACCCGGGCGGCGACCATGGTCAGGGCCTCCGCCTGGGTCGGGTTGACCTTGCCCGGCATGATCGACGAGCCCGGCTCGTTTTCCGGCAGGGTCAGTTCGCCCAGCCCGGAGCGCGGGCCGGAGGCCAGCAGGCGGATATCGCTGGCGATCTTGAAGCAGGCCACCGCGGCCGTTTCGACCGCGCCCGACAGGAGCAGGGCGGCCTCGTGGCCCGCCAGCGCGGCGAATTTATCCGGCGCCGGGCGAAACGGCAGGCCGGTCAGAATGGACAGTTCGGTTGCGATCAATCGATCAAAATGCGCGGGCGCATTCAAGCCTGTTCCAACGGCCGTTCCACCCTGCGCTAACGCATGAACTTCATCCAAGGCCCGGTCGATGGCCCGCAGCCCGATATCGATCTGGGCGGCATAGCCACCGAATTCCTGGCCGAGCGTCAGGGGGACGGCGTCCTGCAGATGGGTGCGGCCCAGCTTGACGATATCGGCCCAGGCTGCGGCCTTGGCGGCCAGGGCATCGCGCAACCGGGCGAGGCCCGGGACCAGGCGGGTGGCGCCCTGTTCGGCCAGGGCGATGTGCAGCGCGGTGGGAAAGCTGTCATTCGAGGATTGGCTGAGATTGACCTGGTCGTTGGGGTGCACCGTCCTGGCGCC
>JAJFJE010000061.1 GCA_021774355.1 Alphaproteobacteria bacterium | reverse complement strand
TGACATATTCAAAGGTGATGCGCCGGGCATTGTTCAGCCCCGGATAGTCGCGGCAGGCCTGGATCAGCTGTTCCAGCGGATATTTCTTGTTGAGCGGCACGATACGGTCGCGAATCGCATTGGTCACCGCGTGCAGCGAGACTGCGAGGTTGACCCCCAATTCCTCGCCGCAGCGCTTCATCTGGGGCACCACGCCTGCGGTCGACAGGGTGATCCGGCGGCGGGACAGGGAAATCCCCTCGTGATCCATGATGATCCGCAGCGCCTTGGCCACCGCGTCGAGGTTATAGAGCGGCTCGCCCATGCCCATCATCACGACGTTCGACAGGATCCGGCCTTCCGGCGGGCTGGGCCATTCCCCCAGCGCATCCCGGGCGAGCAGGACCTGGCCGACGATCTCGGCGGCGTCGAGGTTGCGCACCAGGCGCATGGTGCCGGTGTGGCAGAAGCGGCAGTTCAGGGTGCAGCCGACCTGGGACGACACGCACAGGGTGCCGCGCTCGTCGTCGGGGATGAAGACCGTCTCGACTTCATTGCCATCGGGCCAGCGCACCAGCCATTTGCGGGTGCCGTCGGTGGAGACCAGGGCCTGGGAAACGTCGGGCCGGCGCACCTCGGCGACCTCGGCCAGGGCCGCCCGCAGATCCTTGGATATCGAGGTCATGGCCTCGAAGCGGGTGGCGCCGCGGTGATACAGCCAATGCCAGAGCTGCTGGATGCGCATCCGCCGGGGCTTGCCGCCCTGGCCGATGGCGTCGAGCAAGGCGCCCAGTTCCGCGCGGTCGAGGCCGATCAGGTTGTGCCGCTCGGGCGCGGGCGCCAGCGCGGCGGCGGGGGCGTTCATTTCAGAACTTGCACTCCTTGGCGACCTTGTCGAGCGCCGCCGAAATGCCGCTCAAGGAATAGGTATCGGTGGTCGCCGTGCCCCGCTGCGAGGTCCCCTGGACCGTCGCGGTCGCCCCGGCGCGCAGCGCCTTGACGATCGAACTGTCGATGGCGGCGTCCCGCGCCCAGGCATTCTCGCCGTCGGTGAACAGATCGAAACTGCTCTTGCCGACGGACAGCTTGGCGGTCGTGCCCGATTTGAAGGGATAGCCGACCAGCACCTGCACCTGGTTGCGGACGTTGCCCTCCTGGAAGAACGACACCAGGATGAAGATGTCGCCCCGCTTCACCCCGTCCGGCGCGGTCTTCACCGGTTTCGACGAGACCAGGCAAACCAGCTTGCCGTCCTGGGTGGTGCGGAAAGCCTGCCATTGCTTGAAGCTGCCGAGCAGTGGGCTATCTTCCGCCAGGGCCTGCCGGCTTATCCCGAGAGCGAGGATTGACAGCGTGAAGGCGAACGCGACGATGAGAATTCGGGACATTGTGCCATCTTGATGCATCAGGGAAGGGGGCCACCATACCGGGGACGCCCCATCTTTTCCAGCGTTGCGGGCTTGCGCACGGAATTCGCCGGTGACCGCCTCGGGCAGCACCGCCGGCGCGGCGCGTGACAGGCACAGGGAATGGACAGGTCAGGGGCGGCGTTGATGGACAGGGAGGCGCTGGCAGAATGTGTCGAACGGATCGCGGCGAACGCAGATCGCGCGGCGTTCGCCCAGCTCTATCTGCATTTCGCGCCGCGGGTGAAGGGGTATCTGATGCGGCTGGGAGCCGATGCCGGGCTGGCCGAGGACCTGGCGCAGGAGGTCCTGCTGACGGTGTGGCGCAAGGCGGCGCATTTCGACCGCCGGCAATCGTCGGTCTCGACCTGGCTCTACACCATCGCGCGCAACCGCCGGATCGACGTGCTGCGCCGCGAACGCCGGCCGGAACTCGATCCCGAGGACCCGGCCCTGGTGCCCGCGGCGCCGGTCGCGGCCGATGTGGCGATGGACCAGAGCCGGCGCGATGCCAGCCTGCGGGCGGCCATCGCCGAATTGCCAGCCGAGCAGTCCGAGCTGCTCCGCCTGGCGTTCTACGAGGGCAAGTCCCATTCCGAGATCGCGGTGGCACGGGCGCTGCCCCTGGGGACGGTGAAATCGCGCATGCGCCTGGCCTTCAACCGGCTGCGCCGGGCGCTGGAGCCGACCCTATGACCCCCACCCATCACCCACCGCTGGAGCTGCTGCTCGATTATGCCGCCGGCGCCATTGATCCGGCCGCCGCCCTGATCGTGCAGTGCCACGGCGCCATGTGCGCCGACTGCCGCGCCGCGATTGCGACCTTCGAAGCCGCCGGCGGCGCCCTGCTCGACCAGCTGCCGCCGGCGGCCCTGGCGCCTGACGGGCTGTCGGCGATGCTGGCCCGGCTGGACCGGGAGGGACCACCGGACCGGCCCGAAATCGCGGCCCCCGCGGACCCGGTGATCGCAAGCCTGCCCGGGCCGTTGCAGCCGCTGGCCGGCCAGACCCTGGGACGGCGCCCCTGGCGCTCGCTTATCGCCGGGGTGCGGGCGCTCGACCTGGACCTGCCGGGCCGGGCGGCCGGCGCGGTTCAAATTCTGGAGATCCCGGCCGGGCGGGGCGTGCCTCGCCACGGCCATGGCGGTCGCGAGTTGAGCCTGGTGCTGAGCGGCGCCTATGCCGACGCCGGCGGGCGCTATGGTGCCGGCGATCTGCAGATTGCCGGCCCGGGCGATACCCACCGGCCGATCGCGGAAAGCGGCGATATCTGCCGGGTCCTGGCGGTGACCGACAGTGCGCCCCGGCTGACGGGGCTTCTGGGGATCGCCCAGAAAATCTTGGGGAATTTCCGTTGAAAGCGCATTTCGAACGCATGGCGGCCTATAGCACCTGGGCGAACCGGCGCCTGATGGTCGCCTGCGGCGGCTTGAGCGCGGCGGCCTTCGAGGCCGACCGGGGCGCCTATTTCGGCTCGCTGCTGGGGACCCTCAACCACCTCCTGGCGGTCGACCGGATCTGGCTGAAACGCCTGACCGGCGAAGGCGAGGCACCCGATCGTCTGGATGCGATCCTCTATGACAGCTTCGAGACCCTGCGGCCGGCCCGTGACGCCGAGGACGAGCGCATTGCCGCCTATGTCGCCAGCTTGACCGAGGCCGAACTGGCGGTCCGCATGACCTTCCGGACCATGGGCGGCCGGGAGGTCGCGCACAGCCGGGACGAGGTCTTGAGCCACCTGTTCAACCACCAGACCCACCACCGCGGCC
>JAJFJE010000007.1 GCA_021774355.1 Alphaproteobacteria bacterium | reverse complement strand
AGTTGTTCCAACTGCGGCGATTTCCAGGCCCGGCGCATGGCGGCGCGCTATCGCGGCGCGGGCAAGGGCACGCGCCCGGTGCACACGCTCAACGGCTCGGCCCTGGCGGTCGGCCGGACCCTGGTCGCGATCCTGGAGAATTACGGCGAGGCCGACGGCCGGATCCGGGTGCCGGCGGTCCTGCAGCCGCTGATGGGCGGCCTCGAGGTGATCGACAGCCATGGCTGAGGCCCCCCGCACCCCGCTCCGCATCCTGGTGTCCAACGACGACGGAATCCATGCCCCCGGGCTGAAGATCCTGACCGCCATCGCCCGCAGCCTGAGCAGCGATGTCTGGGTGGTGGCGCCCGAGACCGAGCAGTCCGGCGCCTCCCATTCCCTGACGCTGACCGAGCCGCTGCGGATCCGCCAGGTCCAGCGCCGGCGCTTCGCCGTGGGCGGCACGCCCACCGACTGCGTCATGCTGGCGATCGAGGAGATCATCCGCGGGCGGCGGCCCGACCTGGTTCTTTCGGGGGTCAATCGGGGGGCCAATCTGGCCGAGGACGTGACCTATTCCGGCACCATCGCCGCGGCCATGGAAGGGACCCTCTTGGGGGTGCCGGCAATTGCCCTGAGCCAGGCCTTCGGCGTCAAGCGGGGCGGCGACAAGGTGCCCTGGGACTGCGCCACGAACCATGGCGCCGCCGTGATCGGCCGCCTGATCGCGACCGGCTGGCCCCGGGACGTCCTAATCAACATCAATTTTCCCGATTGTCCGGCCGATCAGGTGACCGGGGTCGAGGTGACGGCACAGGGCCGGCGGGATGCCTCCAGCCTGGCCATCGATGGCCGGGTCGACGCCCGGGGCAATGCCTATTATTGGCTGGGCTTCCAGCGCGAGCGGTCCAATCCGCCGCCGGGCAGCGATCTGGCGGCGATCTATCGGGGCGCCATTTCGGTCACCCCGCTTCATCTCGACCTGACCCATGGCCCGACCATCGACCCGCTGCGCCGGGCTTTGTCCACCCCTTGATGATGGCCAGCGACACCGACAAGGCCAAGCTGATCCTGGCGCTGCGCAGCCAGGGCATCCACGACCAGAAGGTGCTCGAAGCGGTCGAGCGGATCCCGCGCGAGGCCTTCGTTCCCGAAGCCCTGCGCCACAAGGCCTATGACGACATCGCCTTGCCGATCGAAGGCGGCCAGACCATTTCCCAGCCCTATATCGTCGCCTATATGACCGAGGCCCTGAAGGTCGGTGCGCGCCACAAGGTGCTCGAGATCGGTACCGGGTCGGGCTATCAGGCGGCCGTCCTCAGCCGGCTGTGCCGGCGGGTCTATACCATCGAGCGGCGGCGGGCGCTGTTGCGCCGGGCCGAGCATTGCTTTCGCGATCTGCGCCTGCACAACATCACCACCCTGCTCGGCGACGGCACCAAGGGCTGGCCGGAGCAGGCGCCGTTCGAGCGCATGCTGGTGACCGCTGCGGCGCCGGCGATTCCGCCCTATCTGCTGGACCAGCTGGCCGAGGGCGGGATCATGGTGGTGCCGGTGGGGCCGCAGCACGGGGCACAGGAAATATGGCGGGTCACCCGCAAGGGCGATGCTGCGGATTATGAACGGCTGATGCCCGTGCGTTTCGTGCCCCTGTTGGGCGGCGTGCTGCGCGACGATTGACCTGACGCGGCCGCTTCCCGATGCTGGGGCATGGCCGCGTTCCCGTCGCGAATCGTTTTCGCCTGCCTGCTGCTTCTGGCGGCGGCCCAGGCCGGCTGCGCCGCCGATCCCACCGATGCCCTGGCCCCGGTCGACTATGTGGTCGATGATCCGCGGCCGGGCCTGGCGGTCGGGGGCGGCGGCAACGCCGGCGCCGGGACCGACGACAAGCGTCCGGGCCTGCCGGTGGCGACCCGTCGCCCGTCGCCGCCCGCGGCCGAGGATTCCGGGCGGCCCTTCCTCCAGGCGGCGCCGGCCGGCACGGTCGAGCGGCGCGCTTTGCCGTCGCCCGGCAAGCAGGACGGAGGGACGGTGCCCGCAGCAACCGTCGCGGCCGGGCTCGCCCCGCCGCCGGCCGCAACCCCTTCGGACGAGACGATGGCCGCGGCGGAGACCGTGGTTGCCCCGGGGGAGACCCTGAATGCCGTGTCGCGGCGGACCGGCGTGCCGCTGCGCACGCTGATCGAGGCCAATCACCTGACCTCGCCGTTCATCCTGCGCCCGGGCGATCGCCTGACGCTGCCGCAGGTCCGGTCCCATACCGTCCAGTCGGGCGACACGGTCTATAATATCTCCCGCCGCTACGGCGTTGATCAGTCCAGCCTGATGGCGGCCAACAACATCGCGCCGCCCTATACCATTCGCCTGGGGCAGGTCCTGCGGGTGCCGGGGCGGGTCGACGCGGTGGCCGCAGCCGCCCAGAACGAGGCGCCGGAGCGGCCGGCCGCGGCCGCGCATCCGGTCGCCGCAGGCCCCCTGGTCCTGTCGCCGCCGGTGGACCGCCGGCCGGTCGAGCCGCCACCGCCGGTGGTGCTGTCGGTGGCGCCGGGCCACCTGATCCCGCCGCCGTCGGTCAAGCCGCCGGCAATCGTCGAGCCCGATCCCGACCACCTGCCCCCGCCCAGGACCACGGCGGCGGTGCCGCCCAAGGCGGCGACCGGACCG
>JAJFJE010000060.1 GCA_021774355.1 Alphaproteobacteria bacterium | reverse complement strand
CCCGACGAAGCTGTAGGATTCGTAGTCGTCGCCCAGGATCTGGCCGTGGCCGGTGGCCGGGTCGTAGCTGGCGACCATGCCCTGCATCGGCCGGATCGCGGCCTCGGCCTCGGCCTCGGCGGCCGTTTCGGCCGTCTCGGCCGGCGCGCCGCCCGGCGCGGTGATCGCCGTGGCCTCGCCGCAGAAGGCCTCGAACTGGACCCGCAGGCCGCCGTGGAGCGCGGCCAGGCCGGTAACGCTGGCCCCGACGAAGCTGTAGGATTCGTAGTCGTCGCCCAGGATCTGGCCGTGGCCGGTGGCCGGGTCGTAGCTGGCGACCATGCCCTGCAGGAGCCTGGTCTCGGCGCCCGCCGAGGCCACGGCGACAGGGGCTGCCATGGCGGTCGGTGCCGCTTCGATGGCGACCGCCTCGTCGCGATCGAGGGCGGCATCCCGCAAATGGCGGAAGCGGACCGCCTGCCCGGCGGCGATCTTGGGCACGCTGGCCCCGATGCTGGCCAGGACAAAGGCATATTTGGTGCCGTCATCGCCGTGAATGCGACCGCGCAGGCGGACCCAGTCATAGGACGCAATGATTCCGGTTTTGACCGGCAGGGTCGTCAGCGCCGGGGCCGGGAGCGCCGCCTCCGGGGCCGCCGGTGCGGCGGTCGGTGCGGTCACCGCTTCGGCCGGGGCGTCGCCCGGCGCCGTGACCGCCACGGCCTCGCCGCAGAACGCCTCGAACCGGACCCGCTGCCCGCCATAAAGGGTGGTCAGGCCGGCGACCGCGGCGCCGACGAAGCCATAGGTCCGGTAGTCGTCGCCCAGGATCTGGCCCTGGCCGGTGGCCGGGTCATAGCCGGCGACCATGCCGTGCAGGATAACGGCCTCGGCCTCGGCGGCGGCTGCCGGCGCCGGGTCGGGCGCGGCGTCACCGAGGCCGGCCAGGGTAATCGCCATGGCCTCGCCGCAGAAACTGTCGAAACGCACCCGCAGGCCGGGAAAGGGGACTCCCAGACCGGGGGCCAGGCTGGCCCCGACAAAGGGAAAATAGACCCAGTCGTCGTCGACGACCTGGCCGGTGCCGGTCAGCGGGTCGTAGCTGGCGATCATGCCATCCTTGGCCGCCCCCGGACCAACGGAACCCTGAAGATCAACCGCACCGCCCGGGCCCTGCGACGCGGGACCTCCGGCGACCGACCCAGCGGTCGGAATCGGGCCTGACGTACCCATTGGTCCCCCCCTGATATTCTTTAAACCCGTCTATGCGCGGGACAGGGGATTATCGAAAATTGTTGGGCCGGAGTCCAGGGCACACGCGCGAAAGATGAAGCGGAGGGTAAAAAATCCCGAATTGCCGTGGCCGCGGCGACCGGTCCCGAAGGACCCGGGGGATCAGGCCTGCCGGGTCAGGCCGCGTGCGGCAAGGGCGGCCAGATAGGCGGCGAACAGCCGGTCCTGGTCGGTGCCCAGCCGGCGCAGGGTTTCCCACGAGAACAGGCCGGTGTCGTGGCCGTCGTCGAAGCGGATGCGCAGGGCGTAGTGGCCGACCGGATCGATCCCGGCAATGCCCACCCCGGCCTTGCCGGCGACCACCTGCTTGTCGTCCCCGCCATGGCCCTGGACCTCGGCCGAGGGGCTTTCCACCCGCAGCAATTCCGCCGGCAGGCGGTCGCGCCGGCCGTCGTCCCACAGAATATCGATCCGGCGGGCCGGGCGGTCGACCACCACCTCCACCGGCCAGGGCCGGGTGGCGGTCACGCGGGGGTGTCCAGGTTGCGGGCTTCCTCGACCAGCATGATCGGGATGCCGTCGCGGATCGGGAAGGCGAGGCGGGCCGCGTCGGAGATCAGTTCCTGGGTCTGCGGGTCATAGCGCAGGGTCTGGCGGGTCACCGGACAAACCAGGATCTCCAGCAGCCTGGGATCGACGACAGGGGTGGGGGGCATCGGGGGTCCTCGAAATCCTATTGCAGCGAGCGCTCCGGCGGTACCGCATTGGCGGCGACCGCCATGCGGATCAGGGCGATCATGGTTTCGGCCCGGGCGGCGATGGTCGGGGCCTCGAGCAGGGCCTGCTTCTCGGCCGGGTCGAAGGGGCAGGTCATGGCCAGGGTATTGACCAGGGCCTCGGCGCCGGCCTGATCCACCGCGTGCCAGTCGGCCGACATGCCGTGCAGGTCGAGATAGGCGCGCAGGGCGGCGGTCAGGGCCGGGCGGTCGAACGCCTCGTCGACCGCTTCGGGATCGAGATCGGCGGCAAAGGAGTCAAAATGGGGGGCGACCTGCCGGTAGGGGGTGGCCAGGCCCAATTCCGCGGTGACGCGGAACCGGCACACCCCCGACAGGGTGACCAGGAAGCGGCCGTCATCGGTCTCGCTGAAGGCCGAGATCCGGCCCAGGCAGCCCACCGGGTAAAGCGCTGGCAGCGCCGTCGGTTCCGGATTGCGCGGCTGGATCATGCCGATCAGCCGTTCGGCCGCCAGGGCGTCGCGGACCATGGCGAGATAGCGCGGCTCGAAGATATTGAGCGGCAGCCGGCCCCGCGGCAGCAGCAGGACCCCGGTCAGCGGAAAGACCGGGATGACCGGCGGCAGGTCCCGAAGGACAAGGGGGGCGGGCCGGCCTGACATGGGCTCAGGCGAACAGCAGCGTCGACAGGCGGCGGCGCCCGTCGATCGAGACCGGGTCGTCGAAGCCGCAGGCTTCGAACAGCTTGAGCAGTTGCAGGCGGGCCGCGTCATCGTTCCATTTGCGCGCGCGCTTGACGATGTCGAGCAGCTGGTCGACCGCTTCCGCCCGCCGGTTCTGGCCGATCAGGCCGAGCGCCAGGTCGAAGCGGGCGGCGTGATCATCGGGGTCCGCGGCGAGGCGGTCGAGCAGGCCCTGGAGGTCGCCGACCTGGTCGGCCTCCCGCGCCAGGGCCAGGGCGCTGCGCACGGCCGCGACCTCGGCCTGGCCGGCCGCGGCCTCGGGCACCCGGGCCAGCAGGTCCTCGACCAGGCCGTAATCGGCCCGGTCCAGGGCGACCCGGGCGAGACCCATCAGGGCGACGACATGATCGGGCTCGACGCCGAGGATCTCGCCGTAGATGCCTTCGGCAGCGACAAAATCGCCCCGCGCCAGGGCCTCGGCCGCGCTCGCCAGAACCTCGTCCAGGCCGCTGCCGCCACCGTCCGCCAGCTCGGCCAGGCGGCTGACAAAGGCCTTCACCTGCGCCTCGGGCAGGGCGCCGACAAAGCCGTCGATCGGCGCGCCGTCGCGCACGGCATAGACCGCCGGCAGGGACTGGACGCGGAACTGCTGGGCAATCTCGGGGTATCGGTCGACGTCGACCTTGACCAGGCGGACCTTGCCCTTGGCCTCGATCACGGCCTTTTCCCGCGCCGGGCCGAGCTGGCGGCAGGGAGCGCACCAGGTGGCCCAGAAATCGACGATCACCGGGACCTGGCTGGAGGCCTCGATGACATCCTGGCCAAAGCTTTGCAGGGTGCCGTCGCGGACCAGATCGCTGCCGCCCGCGGGCGCTGCCTTGGCTGTCGCCTGACCGATGAGAGATTCCATTGTCGTCCACGCCTGCTGTTCGAGTCGAAGCCACCGCCCGGCGACCGCGGTCCGCCGGCGACCCCTCTAAGATGGGCAATCGCCGAAATGGTGCAAGGGCCGCCGCTCAGCCGGCGCGGGCCGCCGCCCGTGCCGCCGCCAGGCCGCCCAGGTCGAGCACCACCGGCGGCCGGCCGACAGCCGTGAGGAACCGGAGAAAGGCCTCCCGCGTCAAGGCCGTTGTGCGGTCGTTGCGCAAGGGGTGGAAATGCAGCCGGTCATGGTCCAGCAGGGCCCGGTCCAGGATCAGGTGCACGGCCCCGGCCGCCGGGTTGGCCAGGGCGAAGGGGGTGACCGCGCCCGGCGCGACGCCCAGCACCGCGGCCATCAGTTCGGGCCGGCCGAACGACAGGCGCGGCGTCCCCAGATGCTTCTCGATGGCCGCCAGGTCGACCGCCGTGTCCTCGTCGGCAACCACCAGCCACAGCCCGCCCTTGCGGTCCTTGACGAACAGATTCTTGGCATGGCCGCCGGCCAGCGCCGGCCCGCGCACGGCCCGCGCCTCGGCCACGGTATGGGCCGGGGCATGGGCAACCGTCCGGTGGGCGATGCCCAGGCGGTCGAGCAGGGCGAACAGATCGGCTTCGGTCAGGCTCATGACGGCCCCCAGCCTAGCCGGATTCGCCGCCCGGGTGAATCCGTCAGCGGCCGGCGCGGCCGTGAAAGACGGGCTTGCAATCGGCTTGGTGATTTGTATATTCGCGGCTCTTCGGCGCCCCCGACCGGCGCGCCGAAACGCCGAGCGGGCGTAGCTCAGGGGTAGAGCACAACCTTGCCAAGGTTGGGGTCGTGGGTTCGAATCCCATCGCCCGCTCCAAGTTTTCTTCAAGGAAATTAGTGCGTTACGAGAAGGCCGCCGCGAGGCGGCCCTTCGCTTCTGGTGCTTACATTTCTTGGTCTGAAAAAATGTAAGCACTATGTAAGCAGTTGAGGGAAAGCGCGGAGCGGTTCCAGCGTGTCTGGGCGGGCATCCTCGCCCTGTCGTGCTCCCAATCGCCGCCCGTGCAGATGTGGCGTCACGCCGGCAGCCTTGAATTAGCCCCATTCGCTATTAAGATATACGGCGCTATGATTTAATAGCGGAAAAGCTAATTAAAGGATCGCGTGTGACGAAGGGAGAGAACCAAAGGCTCGGGGCCTATGTCGAAACGAGTGCGGGAGGCGAGCGTGTGCGCGCCTATGTGCCTGCCCCGCTGCCGCCAAAGCCGCCGCTCGAACTGGGCCGGTTCATGCAGGTCTACGAACGCGCCATTGCCGCGGTCGGGCGCCTCGACGGCGTGACGACGATCCTGCCTTCCACGCCTTTGTTCCTCTACATGTATGTCCGCAAGGAAGCCCTGCTGTCCTCTCAGATCGAGGGGACGCAATCCTCGCTTTCCGACCTGCTGCTGTTCGAAAATCACGAGGCGCCAGCGGTTGAACTCGACGATGTGACCGAGGTTTCGAACTACGTCGCGGCGATCCGGCATGGCGTCTCCCGGATGCGGGGCGGATTTCCCCTGTCGCTCCGGCTGATCCGCGAAATGCACGCCATCCTGCTCACGTCGGGACGGGGCGCTGCAAAGCAACCTGGAGAGTTCCGCCGCTCGCAGAACTGGATCGGCGGAACCCGGCCCGGCAACGCCCTGTTCGTGCCGCCGCCGCCGAACTGGCTCGACGAATGCCTCGATGCGCTCGAGCGTTTCCTGCACAGCGAAGATGCGGCGCTGCCCCCGCTCATCCGGGCGGGCCTGGCCCACGTCCAGTTCGAGACGATCCACCCGTTCCTCGACGGCAACGGGCGCCTGGGCCGGCTGCTCGTCACGCTGATCCTGTGCGAGGCGGGGGTGCTGCGCGAGCCGATCCTCTATCTCAGCCTGTTCCTGAAATCCCGGCGCGACGACTATTACCGGCTCCTGCAGGAGGTCCGCCAGGCTGGGACGTGGGAGACCTGGATGGAGTTCTTCCTGACCGGCGTCGCGGAGACCGCTGAACAAGCCGCCGCGACGGCGCGCGATCTGATCGCCATGTTCGACGCTCACCGACTTGAGATCGCCGGCCTCGGCCGCGCGGCCCCGTCCGCGCTCCGCGTCCACGAATTGATGCAAGCCAGCCCGATCGTCACCATCCAGACTGTCTCCGAGAAACTCGCCGTCTCGTTCCCGACCGCCAGCACGGCGCTGGAAAACCTCGCCAAGATCGATGTGGTGCGCGAGACCACGGGACGGCAACGCGGCCGGATCTACGCCTATTCGGACTATCTGGCCTTGCTCGACCGCGGGACGGATCCATTGCCGGCCTGACGCACCGGGGGAAATCGAAACCAAGCGCATCGTATATCGACATGGAGGCGAACAGGGAGGGGCGGCCAGGTTTATAGGCGGCGTCGGCGCGTAGGCGGGCCGACGATGTGAACGGCGTGGATATAGAGCTTCGTGATGTGCGTTTGGCGCTCGTAACGTCACAACACCGCAGTTTGCGGCCGGCGCGGGGGGGCCGCGCTCAGGAACCGGGCCGGTCGCCGCGCCGCTTCTGCCACACCAGCGGCCACAGGAGGTTGAGGGCGAGGCCGCCGATCACCAGCGCCGCTGCCGCCAGTTTCCAGGCCTGCAGCGGTTCGCCCAGCCATAGGGCGGAGGCGGACATGCCGAAAATCGGTACCAGCAGGGCGGTCGGCGCGACGGTCGCCGCCGGATGCCGGGCCAGCAGCCAGCCCCAGGCGGCATAGCCGAACATGACATTGGCGCAGGATTGCCACAGCACCGCCCCCCAGGCGGCCGGCCCGGCCCGCTGCAACCCGTCCAGGATCGCCGGCCAGCCCTCGACGGCCAAGGACAGGGCGAAGAGCGGCGGCGCGCTGAAGGCGCTGGCCCACACCACAAAGGCCAGCATGTTGACCGGCGGGCTGCCCCGGACGACCTGGTTGCCCGCGGCCCAGCCCAGCGCGGCCAGCAGGACCAGGCCCAGGCCCAGGGGGGTGGTCTGGGCATCGGCATGGGCGATGATCACGCCGATCCCGGCGACCGCCACCGCCAGGGCCAGCCACTGGACCGGGCGCACCCGTTCCCCGGACAGCCGCATCGCGATGAAGATGGTGAAAAAAACCTGGGACTGGACCACCAGCGAGGCCAGCCCCGGGGTGATCTGCCCGGCCATGGCGACGAACAGCAGGCCGAACTGGCCGACCCCGATGAACAGACCATAGGCCGCCAGGCGGCCCCAGCCGACCGCCGGGCGCGGCAGAAACAGGGCCAGGGGCAGAAAGGCGAAGGTGAAGCGCAGCCCGGCAAAGAACAAAGGCGGCAGGGCCTCGAGGCCGATCCGGATGACCACGAAATTGGTGCCCCAGACGGCCACCACGGCCAGCGCGAGCAGGACATGCCGCCAGGGCAGGGGCGAGGTCATGGAGGGCATCCGATCGGATCGTGGAGGGCAAGGGGGGCGGCGACCGCGTTTCAGGTCCCGGTGGTGACCAGGCTGGCCGCGACATGGTGCAGGATGGCGTGGCGCCCGGCCAGGCGTGGAATGTCGTCGGCATAGCCGCCGCCGATCACCGCGGCCACCGGCAGGGCGCGCGCCCGGCAGGCCGCGATGACCTGGCGGTCGCGGGCGGCAATGCCCCGGTCGCTGAGCGCCAGATGGCCCAGACGGTCGGCGGCATGGACGTCGACTCCGGCATTATAGAACACCAGGTCGTAGGGGCCGCGGGCGAACAGGGCCGGCAGTTCGGCCGCCAGCATGGCCAGGTAGGCGTCGTCCCCCAGGCCCCGGGGAAGGGCGACGTCCCGGCTGCTTGCCACCTTCCGCAGCGGAAAATTATCCCCGCAATGGGCCGAAAACGTAACAACGCTGTTATCTCCGGCGAAGATCTCGGCAGTGCCGTCGCCCTGGTGGACGTCCAGGTCGATCACCAGGACCCGCCCGACCAGGCCGTCGGACTGGAGGGCGCGGATGGCGACGGCGACGTCGTTGAAGACACAGAATCCGGCTCCGCCGGCGCGCCGGGCGTGGTGGCTGCCGCCCGCCGTGTTGCAGGCCAGGCCGTGGCGCAGGGCCAGCCGCCCGGTCAGCAAGGTGCCGCCGCTGGCGACCCGGGCGCGCAGGGCGACGGCGGCATCGATGGGCAGCCCGATCCGGCGTTCGACCGCCGGGTCGACCCGTCCGGCCAGCACCGAGTCGACATAATTCGAATCGTGCACATGTTTTAGCAAGGTTGCAGTGATCGGATAGGGCACCCGGACCGTATCCCGGCTGACGAGATTGTCGGTAACCAGACGGGCATAGAGCGCCGCGAATTTAGCCATCGGGAAACGATGGCCGCCCGGGAGAGGAGGCCCGAAGGCAGGATGGGGAACGATCGGCAAAGTCAACATGGGCGCCAGGATTCCAGGGTGGCCCGGCGCGCGGCAAGGCGTTACGGCCGATGAGACTGATCAGTTTCACGCGCCAGGGCCAGGCCGGCTTCGGCGCGGTGGTCGGCGACGGCGTCGTCGATCTGGCCGGGCGCCTGGGCCTGCCGGCCCTGGCCGATTGCCTGGCCGATCGCCTGGCAGAGGTCGCGGCCCTGGTCGCCAGGACCGCGCCGGATTTCGCCCTGGCCGAGTTGCGCCTGCTGCCGCCGATCCCGGCGCCCGCCAAGATCCTGTGCGTCGGCGTGAACTATGTCGATCATCGGGAGGAGACCGGCCGCCGGCCAAATCCCTATCCGACGATTTTCACCCGCTTCGCCGACAGCGTGGTCGGTCCCGAGGCGGCGCTGATTCGTCCCCGCCTGTCCCAGGCGTTCGATTACGAGGGCGAACTGGCGGTGATCATCGGCCGGCCGGCCTGGCGGGTCGATGCCGCCGGGGCGCTCGCCCATGTCGCCGGCTATGCCTGTTTCCACGACGGCAGCGTCCGCGACTACCAGGCCCATTCCAGCCAGTTTACCCCGGGCAAGAATTTTCCCGCCAGCGGCAGCCTGGGGCCGTGGCTGGTGACCGCCGACGCGGTCCCCGACCCCCAGGCCCTGGCCCTGACGACGCGGGTCTCGGGCGTGGTGCTGCAGGCCGCCTCGACGGCCCAGATGATTTTTCCCGTGGCCGAACTCATCTCCTATCTGTCGCGTTTCACGGTGCTCCGGGCCGGGGACGTGATTGCCACCGGGACGCCCGGCGGGGTCGGCTTCACCCGCGCGCCGCCGCGCTTCCTGGTTCCGGGCGATGTCGTCGAAGTGGCGATCGAGGGCATCGGCGTCCTGCGCAATCCGGTGATCGACGAGGGCTAGGCCGCAGGCCCCCCCCCGTCTTCGTTGTTCTTGAGGAGTACCAGCCGTGACGAGTAGCCTTGACCGAATGCTCAGCATTCTCGACCTGTTCACCGAGACCGATCCCGACTGGACCGTGGAACGGGCGATGGATCGGACCGGCTTTTCCCGCTCGACCATCTATCGCTATTTCAAGAGCCTCAACGATGCCGGCCTGATGGCCCCGTCGAGCGCCGGGCGCTATGTCCTGGGCCCTGCCGTGATCGAATTCGACCGGCTGATCCGGCGCCATGATCCGCTGCTCGCCGCTGCCGGCCCGGTGGCTGTCGAACTGGCCCGGGCACTGGGTGTCGCCGTGGTCACCGAGCCGTTCCGCGAGCGGGTGGTGGTGACCCGGGTCGAAGGCGGCGAAAGCGTCGGCGAACTCTCCCGCGGGGTTGCCGCGGACCTGCTCGACAGCGCCCCGGGGCGGGTGCTGCTGGCCCATATGGCGCCCCGCCGGGTGCGCCGCTACTACACCGCCAATGCCAGGGACATCGCCGATGCCGAACTGGGCGACAGCTGGGCGGCGTTCCGCCGCTCGCTGCGCTCCTGGCGCCGGGTCGGCTTCGTCGTGTTTCGCGGCCGCGGGCCCCTGGGGCGCATCGATGTCGCCGCGCCGGTGGTCAATCCCGAGGGTGTGGTCGTCGCCGCCCTGGGTGCCGAACGTCAAGGGGTCGATGGCGGGCGGGCCGGCGAGCTGGTGCTGCGCCTGGCCCGGCGCATCGGGGCTGCGCTGGCCGATGGCGCCGCCCCGTCTCAATGGACGGGCAGGGGATCGGGCAGGATCGCCCCGCCGGCCGGGTCGGTCGGCACCGGCTCGGCCGAGATCACGGCGCTGCGTGGCAGCACGCCGTAGCCGTGGGGAAACAGCTGGCCGCCCCGGGACGGCTCCCATGCCAGGGTGTCGCCCAGGGCGCCGGCGTCGACCGCCACCAGCACCAGATCCCGCCGGCCGGCGAAATGCTTCGCCGCCGTGCCGGCGACCTGGTGGGCCGCGGAATAATGGATAAAGCCGTCGGCCCGGTCGGCGGCCGAGCCGTCGAAGCGGCCGTCGCTGTCGAAGGCGGCCCATTCGGCGGCGCCCATCAGCTTGTAGATGATCCGGTCCATCGCCCGATCCTAGAGCATCTTCAGGCGGCGCGGCAGCGCCGATCGGGGATCTTCGGTGGCGCGCAGGATCCCGGCTCTGCGCTGCGCTCCGGCCGGGATGACGCGGGGTGTGGGGGCCGGCATGGCACCCA
>JAJFJE010000059.1 GCA_021774355.1 Alphaproteobacteria bacterium | reverse complement strand
CAGGACCAGGCAGCGTGAAACGCCGGTCGCTCGTCCCGCCGGGCCGCCAGGGCCCGCCACAGGGGCTGGCCCCGGGGGCGGGACGCGGCCAGGGCAAACAGCGCCCCGTCATCGAAGCCGATGAACGGCCCCTTGAGCACGATGGCGAGGGTCAGGTCGTCGGCCGGCAAAAGGGCGAAGCGGCCCAGGGCCAGCAGGTCCTTCACCGCCAGCTGCTCGGCCACCGCCATCCGGTCGCTGCCCGAAACGGCAATGCCCGCCGCCTTCAGTGCGCTGACCAGGGCGCCGATGAAGGGGGTCCGCCGGCGCACCAGAACCATGATATCGCCGGCCCGCACGGTCCGCCCCCGCGCCGGCAGAACGGCATTGCCGACCCAGGAGGCGATCTGCGCCGCCAGTCTTGCCGCCAGCGCGGTCTGGGCGCTGCGGCCCCGGCGCGCGGAAACCTGCGGCGTCCAGCCATCCATGGCGGCGGCCGCCTCGCCCTCCTCCAGCGGCCAGAATTCGACGGTGCCGGCGGCCCCCAGGCGATGGGCCTGATGGCGCAAGGGGGTCTTGCCGGCCACCCCGTCGCCCGCCAGCGGATCGGCAAAGACCCGGTCGACCAGGGCCAGCACAGCGGGCACCGAACGGAACGACAGGGCCAGATCGACGGCCTCGAAACGCTGCTCGGCGGCCGCCGCCGCCTGGCCGAAGCGGTGCCGGCCGGCGACAAAGGCGGCGGGGTCGGCGCCCTGAAATGAGTAAATCGACTGCTTGGGATCGCCCACCGCAAAGATCGTGCGGGGCCGGCCGACCGCCCCGGCACCGGCGAAGAATTCCTGGGTCAGCGCCTCGACCACCTGCCATTGGGCCGGGCTGGTGTCCTGGGCCTCGTCGATCAGCAGGTGATCGATGCCGCCATCGAGTTTGTAGAGCACCCAGGCGGCACTGCCGCCGCGGGTCAGCAGGGCCAGGGACTTGAGGATCATGTCGTCATAGTCGACCGCCCGGCGCAGCGCCTTCAGCCGCTCGTAGCGGCCCAGCACCGCGCCCGCCAGCGCAATCAGGGCGCCGCTGGCCAGCGCCACCGCGGCCCGCGCCATGGCCTCTGCCAGATCGTCCAGGGCGGCCGCTTCCCCGGTCATCCAAGCCACCAGGGTGGGCTGGGCCGCGGCCACCGCCTTGCTGGCCAGGCTGGCGCGCAGCCCGCCTTCGGCGGTGCAGAAGGCCTGGCGATAACGATCGACCGCCGCGACCGGGTCATCGATCTCGAACAGCCCGGCCAGGGCCTGGGCCGCGGCCTGATCCCGCACCCCGCCCTGGGCCAGGGCTTGGGCAGCCGCCTTGAGCGCCTGCGGGTGGCGGCGGCGGGCCGCCCGGAAATGGCGGGCCAGCATCGCCGGTTCCTCCAGCCGCTCGGTTCCGAAACCAAGACTGTCCCGCACTGCCCGGTCCGCGGCCTCCCGCCCCCCGGCGGTGGCAAAGCCGTCCGGCAGGCGGGCCCGCTTGGCGATGACGGCGCCGACCAGGGCGGCGACCCGGTCCTCCCCGGCCAGGCCCGACAGCCGGCCGAGCGCATCGGCGTGGGCCGGCGCGCTCAGCACCTGAAGCTGGGCCTCGGCCAGCAGTTCCGCGGCGGTCAGGTCGTCGAGGGCGGTGAACCGCGGGGGCAGTCCGGCTTCGACCGGGAAGCGGCCGAGCAGCGATTGGCAAAAGGCATGGATGGTCTGGATCTTCAAGCCGCCGGGGGCGTCGAGCACCCGGGCGAACAGCCGCCGCGCCCCGGCCAGACGCGCCTCGTCGGGCCAGGCGCCTTCCAGGTCGTCGATGCTGGCGGCAAGCTGGTCCTCGCCGTCGACGGCCCAGGCAGCCAGGCGGCTCTGGATACGATTGGCCATCTCGGCCGCCGCGGCCTTGGTATAGGTCAGGCACAGAATGCGTTCCGGCGCGACCCCGGCCAGCAGCAGGCGCAGCACCCGGTTGGTCAGGACATGGGTCTTGCCGGTCCCGGCCGAGGCCGAGACCCAGGCCGACGCAGCGGGGTGCGAGGCACGGGCCTGGTCGGGGGTCATGGGCCCTCGCCCCATTCGCCGCGCCGGGCCAGATGGTCATAGTCGCCATAGCCGGCCTGGGCCGGATTGGGGCTGGCGAGGTAGGGCTGCTCGGCCTGGTCGTAACGGGCAAACAAGGCCGCCACCTTGTCGAGCGTCGCGGGAATCAGGCTTGCCAGATCGAGCCGGGGAAAATCCTTGATCTCGCCGGCCACGGCGCCGCCGGTCAGCCGCCACACCTCGATCCCGCCGACCGTCCCCGGCCCGATATCGGGAAAGCCCCCGGCGGCCAGCATCGCCGCCTCCAGCGGCAGTTGCGGCCGATAGCCGGCGATCATGTCGGCCGCCCTCGGCGGCTGCCCGGTTTTGTAATCGATAACGACCAGCGTGCCGTCGGTCCGCCGGTCGATGCGGTCGGCGCGGGCGGTGACGGTCACCGGGCCGCGCGGCGCCGGAACCACCAGCGTTCCCTTGGTCTCCAGCGCCAGGGGCCGGCAGTGGCTGCGCCGCTGGCGCTCGACCGCGACGAACCATTGGGCGACCTGCAGGAACCGCGGCCACCAGAAGGCGGCGACCGTCGGCGCGTCCAGCAGGGCGCCGAAGGCTTCCCGGCCCAGGGCTTCGAGGCGGGCCAGGGCATCGTCCGGCAGGTCGCCGTCGCGGCAGGTCGAAAGGAAGCGGTCGAGCACATGGTGGATGATGGTACCCCGCTCGGCGGCCCCCGGTGCCTGGTCGATCGGGTCGAGGGGGGCGAGGCGCAGGATGCGCTTGGCATAGAGCCCGTAGGGGTCGCGGATCAGGGCTTCGACATCGGTCACCGAAAAGAGCCGGGGCCGCGCCGCGGGCGGCGGCACCGGCGCCGGTTCGGCGGTCGGCGTGCC
>JAJFJE010000058.1 GCA_021774355.1 Alphaproteobacteria bacterium | reverse complement strand
TGGCGCCCATCGCCCTCAAGCTGGTGCGCGAGGCGGCGCTGCGCCTGCTCGCTGCCGAGGTCATGGACAAGCCGGCCATCGCCTCGTGGAGCGCCCTGCTCGACTATTGCCGTGCCCGCCTGGGCCGGGAGGTCCGCGAGGAAGTGCGGGTGCTCTATCTGGACCGCCGCAATGTCCTGATCGCGGACGAGGCCCAGGGCCACGGCACCGTCGACCAGGCCCCGCTCTATGTCCGCGAAGTGGTCAAGCGGGCGCTCGAGCACGGCGCCTCGGCGGTGATCCTGGTGCATAATCACCCCTCGGGCGACCCCTCGCCCAGCCGCGCCGATATCGACCTGACCAAGACTCTCGCCGCCGCGCTCAAGACCGTCGGCATCGCCCTGCACGACCACCTGGTGATCGGCCGCCAGGATCACGCCAGCTTCAAATCCCTCGGGCTGCTGTGAGCGCGCGGCCCGTCGTCGCGGCGCTCGCCGTGCTCCTTGCCGATGGGCAGGTGCTGCTGGTGCGCCGGGCCAATCCGCCCGACCAGGGCAAGTGGGGCTTTCCGGGGGGCAAGATTGAACGGGGCGAGACGGTGGCCGCGGCGGCCCTGCGCGAACTGGCCGAAGAAACCGGTCTGGCCGCCCGAGCGCACGAGCCCTTCGCCGTTCTCGACGTCATTGGCGACGATCACCACTATGTGCTGATCGCCGTGCTGTGCCGCGGCGCGCTGGCGCTCCCGGTCGCCGGCGACGACGCCCTTGACGCGCGGTGGTTCCCGGTGGCGGACGTCAGCGCCGCGTCCGCCCTGTTCAGCGCCGGCGTCGAGGCTGTGATCGCCCGGGCCCGCCGCCTGTATGACGCGGCATAGGCGCCGCGCCGACACCCCCCCCCGTGGCTCAGTAGCACAGGCGCTTTTCGAAGGTCAGCGGCACGCTGGCCAGGATGCCGGCGATGCGTCCGGCCGACTCGCCGTCGCCGTAGAGCAGATCGGGGGCCAACCGGCCGGCCGCCCATTGCCGGTGGATGGCGTCCTTGATGGCGTCCCGGTGATGGCTCACATCGACCACATTGGCGGCGCGGTCGCGGCCGCTCTGGCGGCTGCCGATATTGACCGCCGGGACGCCGAGATAGGCGCATTCGCGAATGGCGACGCTGGAATTTCCGATGATTGCCCGCGCATGGTAGCACAGGCGGATGAACTGTTCGGGCGGCATGTTCTTAAAAAAATGGACCGCCGGCAGGGCGTGGTGCTCGCGGAAAATGCGGATGCCCTTGGACACCGCATCTGCCCCGGCATCGACATTGGGCCAGAACCACAGGGTCGGCAGGCCCAGATCGGCGACCGCCCACAGGGTTTCCTCGATCTGGTCCCGGGCGGCGCCATATTCCGTGGTCACCGGATGTTGCATCACCACCAGATAGCCGCCGGCAAGATCGAACACCGGGCCGACCCCGCCGTAGCGCGCGAACAGGTCGTCCGGCAGCCGGGGATCATCGATGGCGGCCTTGGCGACGTCGATCGACGGGCAGCCGGTGACGAAGACGGTCTCGGGCCGCTCGCCCATGCGGATGACCCGTTCAGCCGCACGTTCCGAGGCGACAAGGTGCAGGTCGGCCAGCTTGGTTACCGCATGGCGCACCTTTTCGTCGATCGAGCCGGTGACTTCGCCGCCCTGCACATGGACCAGCGGAATATTGAGGAAGGCGGCGGCGACGGCGTTGGCGATGGTCTCGAAGCGGTCGGCGACGGTGACCATCGCATCAGGCTTGAGATCGGCCAGGGTCGTCGCCATCTCGGCCAGCCCGAAGCCGGTCGACTTGGCCGAGGTCACCAGATTCTCGCCCTCGAGAATATTATAGATGCGCCGGTCGACACGAAAACCTTCACGTTCGATGACATCGACGGCGTTGCCATAGCGGTCCAGCAGGGCCGATGCCGTGACCACCAGCTGTAGTTCAAGGTCGGGATGGGCGGCGATGGCACTGAGGACCGAACGGATACGCGAATAGGACGGCCGGGCCGTGATGGCGACGCAGATTTTGCGGATCATGATCTTGGTACCAGGAGATATGACGTCTATCGGATTGTGCGGGCGGCGCGACCGGACCTGTCGGTGCCCCCGGGTGCAGCGGCGAAGTCCGGAAGGTTCAGGTGTTCAACGCGGCCTCCATCTGCTGGCGGGCCAGTGCCAGGTCGTCGGCATCGTCGATATTGACCAGGGGGCCGGCGACGACGACGGCCTGGGCCCGGGAGCCGAGCATGCCGTGACCGGCCGCGAGGGCGGTCATGCGCACGGCGTAGCACATGCCGTTGCGCACGAAGCTGCTGCCCAGTTCCTGACGGTTGACCACCGCGGCGCCCGCCTCCAGCAGGTGACGGGCGGCTCCATCGGGGTCGAGGCGAAACTGCTTGAGGGGGTGGAAGCGGGTCGGAACGGCGGCGACGGTAAACGCCGCGTCGAACCCCGCGGTCTCGGCGGCCGCCACGGTCTGCGCCACAATCGCCGCCGTCCGCAGGGGCGATGTCGGCTCCAGCAGGGCCACCAGGGTGAAGCCCGCGCGGCCGCCGGCCGCCAGCCGGGTCACCAGGTCGCGCACGGCATCCACCACGGCAGCCCCGTCCGACGCCAATGCGGCGGATCGCAGGAAAGGCGCCTCGGCCCCTGCCCGCACGCCTTCCGCGGCAATGGCCGGGTCGTCGGTCGAGACCACCACGGCATCGAACAGTCCGCTTGCGACCGCACAACGGACAGCCCGGGCCAGCAGGGTCTCGCCGGCAATGACCGCCATGTTCTTGCCCGGCAGGCCCTTGCTGCCGCCCCGGGCAGGAATGATGGCCAGCCGGCTAGTTGGCGGGCTTGTGAAAGTGGACGGCATAGGCCATGGGGAAGCTGGTGTGGCGGCGGACCTGATTGGTGCTGTGGCTTTCGTCCCAGGCCATCAATTCGGCGAAATGCTGTCCATAGAACCACGCTTCCATTGCGGCGCGCTGATCGCCGGGAAAATATTCCAGGGCCTGGGTCCAGCAATAGGCAATGGCCGAGAACGGCCCGCCTTCGGGCACGAATCGCTCATAGACAAGGCCGGCGGCGCCCAGCACCTGTTCGAACCCCCAGGGGGTGTAGCGCAGGTAATCGTCCGGCGCCTGGTGCAATTCGCGCACCAGCGGCTCGAAGATGTAGCCGCACCCGCCCGGCTTCAGGATCCGGGCGAGTTCGGCGAACAGGGCCGCCTGATCGGCGACGTGATGGACCAGGTTGGGCACCATGACCAGGTCGCAACTGGCCGCCCCGAGGGTTGTCGCGACCGCCTCCGCCCGCAATGTGGTGGGCACCGCAAGGTGGCGCGGATCGTCCACCATCGCCTTGTTATAGGCGCCGCGCTGGTCGGCGCTGGGCGGGCTGCAATCGATCGAGATGAAGGTCTGCCGGTGGAAAAACGGCGCGAACAAGCTGACAGCGCCATAGAGCAGGGTCCGTTCCAGGCAGGCGACCGTCGCCCCGTCGGGCAGGGCTTGCGCCAGCGCCGGAACGTCGTCGAGGAGGCGGCGGAAATGCGGCCATTTGCGGTCGGTCTGAAACACCCTCTCGTCCAGCATCGCCCGATAGGCGTCGAGCTGGCGCTCGGAATAATGGGTCGCAGATGGAACCATCCGGGGCGACGATGTCGACACGCTCAACCCTCCTGGGCGCAGGGCCGGCTGGATCGGCCCTTCTGTTCCAGCATCGGCACGGCTATAATTAACGTAGCACTGCAAACCGGTTCGTGATCGAGATCATGACGCATACAGTCTTCATCCATACCAATGAAAAACAGATTATCGGAGCGCTGGTTGCCACCCACGCGCTGAAGCGCAATTCCGCCGCACCCGAGCGTTTTGACGTCCGGATCATCACCACCGAAGAATTTCCGTTTCTTGCGGCACGTCAAGGTCAGATCTACCTGCGCGAAGGCCACAAGGTGGCGTGGAACAATCACGATCTCCAGTCGTTCACGCCGCTGCGCTTTGCCGTGCCCGAACTGATGGGCTATCGGGGGCGCGCCGTGATCACCGATCCG